>RFZL01000001.1 GCA_009920665.1 Alphaproteobacteria bacterium
GATGCACAGGCCGGACAGGATGTCGACAAGACCGGTCATGCCCCACCATCCTCGCCCGGTGGCAGATCAGGCCGCGCGCGCCCCCCACGATCGCCAAGCCCGCCGGTGTCGAACAGTTTCAGGACGGCGAAGGTGCCGATGAAATTGATGATGGCGTAAAGGATCGATATATCGACAAATTCCGGCCGCCCCATCACATAGCCATGCAGGGCTATGCCAAGAATCACGACAGTGCCGGTGGCATTCACGGCAAGCAGACGGTCAAAGGCGGTCGGCCCCTTCATCGCCCGCACAAGCGCCATCACAAGGGCCACAGCGCAGGCGGCCAGTCCACCCGCAAACATCATGCGCCACCCCCGCCTTCCAGCGCCGTCACACGGCGATCCATCTCGCCACTCTCGACATCGGCGGCAAAGGACGCATCGAGAGCATGGACAAGAAACTGCGGGTTGTCGCCATTGGCGTCTTCCACCTCGATGGTCACGGTCCCCGGGGTCAGGGTGATCGAATTGGCATAGGTGACAAGACCGCCGGCGGATCTCTGCGTTGCCGGCGTCATGAACATCACCGGCCGCGCCCGGCCCGCCAGAATCAACCGACCGGTTGCAATATTCGAGGTGATGATTTCCCTGAGCAGCCAGCCGAGATAGGCCGGCAGGCGCGCCATGATATGAAGTGGCAGCCCTTCCTCGTCAGTGCCGCCGATCCGGTCGGCAAGCCAGGTGGCCAGCGCACAGCTGGCAATGCCAAGGCCGATCAAAAGCGGCGTGTAGTGGCCCGACATCAGCAGCCAGGCGACGAACAGCACCACAAACAGCACAATATTACGAACAGGTCGGCCCACGCATATCTCCCCAACTGCAACGATATTAGAGTGCGGGGCGTGGCACTTCAATCCGAAAACAGGGCAAATTGAAAGAACAGGCGCGGTTGAATAGCACAGCCATTTTCAGTATTATTTTCAACCAATGCAGCGTGTCGGCTGCGGGTGTCAAAACAGGGGGTTTCACCATGGCTGCAAGCAAGCCGCGTCCGGATCATGTTCCGGAGGAAAATGTCTATAACGGAATTCACTGGATGGTGCTGGTGACCTATCTTGCCGCCATTGGTGGCGTCGCCATACTGCTTGTGAATGCCGGCTGACCGTCAACGCCCACCGGACATTACAGCGCATTGACCGCGCCGGTTGCGGCCTGCTAGGCGTCATCAATGGATCAACTTTACCAGGAACGCATCTTGGGTTTTGCGAAAGTGGTTCGCCAGACATCCGAGCTCGGCGATGCCACCCATCATGCGATGATTTCGAACCCGACCTGTGGTGACCGGGTCGAGGTCAGGCTTCGTGTGGAATCTGGAAGCATTGCCGCGGCGTCGACAACGGTGCGTGGTTGCGCCCTGTGCGAGGCCGGAGCCGGCCTGTTGCTTGAACTGGCGCCGGGGCTTCCCGCCAGCGCCCTGACGTCACTTGGCGATGATCTGGGAAAATGGATCGCCGGCGATGACACGGTCGCCATTCCGGATGCCATGACTGCGTTTGCGCCTGTTCGCGCGATCCGTAACAGACATAAATGCGTGACGCTGGCTTTTGATGCCGGCAAGGCGGCACTGGCCGACAAGGCCGACGGCTAGCCGGCCTCACCGCAACACATCTCGCCTGAACAAGCGGCCGAATCAATCAGGCCGTACAGATACCTTGCCGAAAAGCCACAGCATGAAGCACAGCGCCAGCGGAAAGCCGATCACAAGTATAAGTCCGATGTTCGCATCCATGGTCAGGTCCCCCGGTTGATGGATCATCGGGTTATACCCCGCCCCTCACGCCATGCAAGACCAAATCGCGCTCCTGCCCTGCGGGGCGATGCCGCAAGCGATGGCGCGCCGCTGAACTACCGACGTCAATCTGTCTCGCAGACCGCACCGTCACAACAGGGCATTACATTCATGTTGCAATGCGCGCACTGGCCATGGCCATGAACCCAGACAAGCTGTTCCGGCTGGCCGCAGGCGGGACAGCGCGGCATCACATGCGACGCGCCACCTGAAGATGATTCCCGATGTGTCTCGACCCTGTCCCTTGCCGCTTCTGTCATCTTGGACCAAGCCTTTCCCTCAGCCGTTGTCGCGCCGCCTTGCTACCATCGTGAAAAGTGCCGAACCAGGCATCGAGCGGGAAATCGACACTGCCATAATTGCACTCGAAATAGCGGTGGTGAAGTTGATGGTGAAAGTGACCGACCATCATTCGACGGCTCTTGCCAAGCAGCAATTCGTGGAAACCGGTATGTCCGAAAATCGCCGAAAGCGCCAGCATATAGCCATGAAACATCACCAGCACAGGATGAGACGGTACTATAAGATGAACAAGCAAGGAGCTGAAATATATACAATGCTCAACCGGGTGCATGGATATTCCAGACCATGGCCCGATATTCACATTCCGATGGTGAAGCGCATGCACATGGCGATAGAACGGCCCGGTATGAAGCAGGCGATGCCCCCAGTAGAAATGAAACGCCACCCAGGGGCCGGTGGCGAGGATCAGGGCAATGAACAATACCGGGTTGGCCGTGAAGGAAATAGCCGGCGCCCACCCGTTGGCATGCGTCCAGAGAAGCAGCACCTCATAGCCTGTCCAGATCGGCACGCCACTTGCCAGTGACCAGAACATATTGTCATGAACCTGTCTGCCAAAGGTGAAGCGGCCACCGCCACGATGACCGAACTGGGCGACATATTTGCGATCATCCCCCTGCCGGCGCAGCGTGTAGAAGAACAGGTGGAAGCCACCAGCAACGAGAATCACAAGGCCGTAATTCAAAGCCAGAATACTGCCGACCCACCCCGCCGACAGGGTTGTCATGTCGCCAAACCATGGCGCCGACAGCGCCCACCCGCCGACGGCGATGATCAGGAACAGACTGACCTCGGACAGGGTCAGCCAATAGTCACGGTGATAGGCGGCAATGCGGCGCCAGTTCCACGGCCAGGTGAAGAGCGGATTGTTCTCGATCGGCAGGTCAGGCGCGTAATGCCATTCCCCGGGCGCAACGGTGCTACCCTGAACATTTTCCGCCCCGGTCGGGTCAGCGGCTGTTTCCATGGCCCTTGGTCTCACGCCGGTCAGTATCTGCCCTGACGGTGCCAAATTCCGCCAGTGACCGCAATCATCAAATCAGACAGCAAATTTGGGCACGGGCACCAAACCGGGCCCGGAACCTATCAACGGACCCTATCAGGGCAAAAAAAACCTCCGAAACCGGGAGGTTTCAGAGGTGATGGCATCCCGTACGAGATTCGAACTCGTGTTGCCGCCGTGAAAGGGCGGTGTCCTAGACCCCTAGACGAACGGGACGCTGTGCTTGAAACGTTGTTTAGTCAAAACGACGAGGCAAATCAACCCGATTTTTTCTCCGATGACACGACCGGGAGGTTTCCCGTCAGACAGTTCAGGACAGGCGCTGCGCGGCATCCTCGATCTCAATTTGCATGGCCTGTCCACCACGGAAATGGTCGCGCCTTACCCGCCCCAGAATATGCAGCGGTGTGCCATCACGCGCCGCCAGCAATGCCTCGCCAAGCGGCGTGCCGCCAGCCTGGAATGCGATCGCCGACAAGGTACCACCACTACCGTCATCAAGGCGGCAGGAAACATGCGCCCCATCGCGCCCCACTGCCTTGGCATAGCCGATCCGACAGTCGGGAAGCGCAAATCGCGGTTCCGGATTGCCACTTCCGAATGGCCCGAGCCGGTCAAGCCAGTCGACAAGTTCGGGCAAGACGCCGGCGGTGCTTAACAGGCCTGCCACCTGGCGCACCGGACGCGGCACCGCGCCGCCAATCTCGGCTTCAAAGCGCTGGCAGAGAAAATCATGGAATTCCGCCATGCGATCCGCCTCGACGGAAAACCCGGCTGCCATGTCATGTCCACCCCCGCCAGCAAGGATGCCGGCCTGCTGCGCCGCGATCACGGCGCTGCCAAGCCTGAACCCGGGGATCGACCGCCCTGAGCCCTTGCCAATGCCGGTCCCGCCATCGGCACCATCACCGAGCGCGACAACACAGGCCGGCTTGCCAAGTGCCTCGCGAAGCCGCCCGGCGACGATCCCGATGACGCCTTCATGCCACACCTCGTGACCGACAAGAACGACCGGGCTGGCATCCTGCTGCACCGCCAGATCCATCGCGTGGGTGCGGATTTCCTGCTCAATTTCACGTCGGCGCTTGTTCAGTTCATCCAGCGAGGCGGCGATGGCGCCAGCCTCGTCGGCGGCATGCGCCGACAGCAGCCGCACGCCGAGATCGGACTGGCCGATGCGTCCACCTGCATTGATTCGCGGGCCGAGCATGAAACCCAGCGTATGCCCGCTTGGCGGCGTGTTGAGGCCGGCCTGGTCGGCCAGGCAGGCAAGACCGATATTCGTGCGCTGCGCCAGCACTTTCAGCCCCTGCCCTACAAAGGCGCGGTTGACCCCGGTCAGTGGCACGACATCACAGACGGTGGCGAGCCCGACAATATCAAGCTGGCGGATCAGGTCCGGCGCCGGCCGCACGTCGGTGAACACCCCCCGGCCGCGCAGTTCGCGCAACAGTGCGACAAGAAGAATGAAGGTCACACCGGCAGCGCAGAGATGACCATAGGCGCCATCCTCATCCAGCCGATTCGGGTTGATGACGCTGTGCGCTGGCGGCAATTCCGGGCCGGCAAGATGATGATCGACGACGATCACATCCATGCCGGTTTCAGCCACGGCGGCAAGTGGCGCATGCGCGGTGATCCCGCAATCGACAGTCACAATCAGCCCGGCACCGCGTTCCTGTAGCGCATGGAGGGCGGCCGCATTGGGGCCGTACCCCTCGCGCATCCGGTCCGGAATGTGGACATCAACCACCAGACCAAGCATGCCAAGCACATTGACCAGAAGCGCCGCCGCCGCCGCCCCGTCAACATCATAATCCCCGAAGACCCCGATTGGCGTTCCGGCCTCGACGGCATCGGCAAGCCGCGCTGCCGCGCGGTCCATATCGCGAAAGCGTGACGGGTTGGGCAACAGGTCGCGAAGCTTCGGTTCCAGAAACTGGTCAATCGTCAGATCGCCAAGATCACGGCCGGCGAGGATTCTGCTGACCGGAAGCGGCATGTCGGTAAATTGCTGGGAAATGGCGGCGGCGTGGCGGTCCAGCTCATCTCCCTCGCGGATCGATTGCGCCGGCTCCCACCGCGCATTTGTCAGCGACGATTCGACACCGAGAAAGGCCGCCCTGCCGTCCAATCACCCCTCCTGATCGGCGATCAGAACGGGCATCGCCACCGGCGGCGCCTGAACACAGGACAGGGACTCGATCTCGTCCAGCGCTTTCATCAACCGGTCAACTGAAACCTCATGCGTGGTCATCACCAGCGCCACCACATCCTGCGGCGCGCGCCCCTGCTGCAGCAGCGATTCCACCGAGATTCCATGGGTCTGCAGAACCGAGGTCACATCGGCCAGAACCCCCGGCTCGTCAACGACCATCAGCCGCACATAGAACGGCGTATCTGGTCCGCCGCCATTTTCGACCTTGCTGCCGTCCAGCAGCGATCCGACCGGCCGGCCGAAACAATGGGGAATCCTGGCAGTGGCTATATCGACAAGATCGGACAGCACAGCCGACGAGGTCGGGCCGGCACCGGCACCGGGGCCTGTCAGGACAGTGGCGCCGACCGGCTCACCTTCGAAGGCAACGGCGTTGAGCACCCCGTCAACCTTGGCAAGCTGCGTCGCGATAGGAAGCAAACAGGTCTGCATGCGCGGCATCCGTCCCGGTTCGGCGACCCCGACAAGCTTGATCCGGAAGCCGAGTTGTGCGGCATAGGCGAAATCCACCGCCGACACATCACGGATGCCGGAAATTGCCACATGGCCGAATTGCGGTGTCTGGCCGAACGCTATCGCGGCGAGAATGGTCAGCTTGTGCGCCGCATCGATCCCGTCAACATCAAGCGATGGTTCGGCTTCGGCATAGCCAAGCTTCTGCGCGTCGGCAAGGACATCGGCAAACGCCTCGCCAGTCCGCTCCATGCGGGTCAGGATATAGTTGCAGGTGCCGTTCAGAATGCCAGACACGCGGCTGATGCTGTTGGCGGCAAGCCCCTCGCGAAGCGCCTTCACGGCCGGTATGCCGCCGGCGACCGCGGCCTCGAACATCAGACCGACTCCGTTTGACTCGGCAAGCCCGGCAAGCTCGCTCCCGTGATGCGCCAGCAGCGCCTTGTTGGCGGTGACCACATGCTTGCCGGACGACAGCGCACCGCGGACAAGCTCCAGCGCGACCCCTTCCTCGCCGCCGATCATCTCGATAACGATATCGACATCGTCGCGGGCAGCAATGTCAGCGGCGTTCTCGACCCAGGCAATGCCTGTCATGTCAAAGCCGCGATCAGTATTGCGGCTGCGCGCGCTGACGGCGGTGATGGCAAAAGGCCTTCCGGCGACAGCCGCGATATCGGCACCGCGATGGCTGAGCTGGCGCGCCACTTCGCCGCCAACGACGCCAAGGCCGGCAATGCCGACGCGCAGAGGTTGCTTGGGGTGTTTGTCAGAGGACATGCGAGTCATTTCCACGGATCAAAAAGGCCCGTCAGATGTAGCCGCTGGCGCGCGAATATACAAGCCGCTGCAGGACCGGCTAATCCATTGTCAGGATGACAGCACCGGTCCGGTTGCCGGCCTCAATCAGCTGATGCGCGCGCACCGCCTGATCCAGTGGCAGGATTTCCTGCACCGGCACGTCCAGAACCTGCCGGGTCAGCATATCGCCAATGATAGCGGCATAGGCAGCGGCTTCCTCGGCCTCCAGCAGATAGACAAGAATCGAGGACAGGGTGATGTTCTTGAACATCATTTTCAGGAAGGGCAGCTCCGGCGTCGGCCTCTGGACCGAGCCATAGCCGACAATGACACCCTTTTCGTCAATGATGTCGATGCTTGTCGCGATATTCATGCCGCATTCGGGATCGATGATCCGCGTGACCCCGGTTGTTCCGGCCGCTGCCATCACCGCCGTCACAAGATCCGGGTCGCGATAATCGAACACCCGTGCTGCGCCTGCTGCGGTGATTCTGCCAGCGCCCGCCATATCGCCGGTTGTCGCCAACACAGTGGCTCCGCAATCAACCGCAATCTGCACAGCCAGCCGCGCCACACTGCCATTTCCGCCATGGACAAGAATCGTCTGACCGGCAACCGGGCCGTCCTTCAGCACCGCATAGGCCGCCGTCAGCGCCGGAATGCCGAGCGCGGCACCGGTCTCGAAGCCGACATTATCAGGCAGTGGATGCACACAGCCAGCGTCAACCGCGATGAACTGCGCCGCCGTCCCGAAGGCACACCGCCACTGGCCATTGCGAACGAACACCCGCAATCCGGCCATGGCCGGATCGACACCGCCACCGACAGCCTCAACTGTTCCGGCACCGTCACTGTGCGGGATGATCCGGGGAAAGCCCATCGGCCGCGATCCGGCCCGCGCCTTGACATCGGACGGGTTGACTCCGGAGGCGTGAAGCCGCACCAGCACCTCGCCGGCACCCGGTGCGGGAACCGGCATCTCGCCACAGACAAGCACATCCGCGGCGGCGCCATTGGCTTCATACCAGACTGCCTGCATCATTTCGGTCATCCACGCTCTCCCGGGGTCACAGGTTGGTCGCGCTGCGTGCCGCCTGGTCATACAATCCTGACAGCACGCGCAGCTGGCGTGCCAGTTCGGACAGGCTGTCGGCATCAACCTCACCAAGTGCAGAAAAGGCATCAACGAGGCAGGCCTCGCGAATTGCGCGGTAGCGCCGGATCAGGTCACGCCCACGATCGGTCGTCGAATAAAGAACCTCCTTGCCCTGTTTCTCGCCGCTGATCAGCCCGGCCCTGATCAATTTCTTCAGGGCATAGTTGACGACATGCGTGTCCTCGACATTCAACTTGAAGCAGATATCGGCGAGTTTCTTGGCACGTCCCCGGTGATTGACAGAATGCAGGCTCAGAATGTCGATCACGCCAAGGTCGGCCATCTCCGGAAAATCCGCCTGCGCTGCCGCAGTGCCGCGTACCATCCACAACCCAAAGGCATTGCTGGCGACGATCAGGCCATATTCAACCTCGCTCAGCTCGGCAGCCTTGTCGGACACCAGATGCGCCGATGACACGATCCGCCGTCCTTCCTGTCTTTCAATGCCCATTCGCCTGTCCTCGCACTCACTCTTCGGCCGGGCCAAAACCACCGCCACCCGGCGTTTCGATCACGAAAACATCACCCGGTGCCATCTGGCGAAGATCGGTCGCCGTCAGCTCTTCAATACTGCCATCGGTGCGTTCGACCCAGTTGCGGCCGACAGCCCCATCATCCCCGCCGGCCATGCCATAGGGCGGCACAATGCGGTGGTTGGCGAGAATGACCGCCTCCATCGATTCAAGGAAACGGGTGCGCCGTCGCACCCCATTGCCGCCACGATGCCGGCCGGCACCACCCGACCCGGTGCGGATCTCGAAACTCTCCAGCAACACCGGATAGCGCCATTCCAATATCTCCGGATCGGTCAGGCGGCTGTTCGTCATATGCGTATGGACAGCGTCGCACCCGTCGAAATCCGGTCCGGCGCCCGACCCGCCGCACAGCGTCTCGTAATACTGGTAGGTGTTATTGCCATAGATGAAATTGTTCATCGTGCCCTGCGCCGCCGCCATCACGCCGAGCGCGCCATAGAGCGTGTCGGTAACGATTTGCGAGGTTTCGACATTGCCGGCGATCACCGCCGCCGGATATTGCGCCTGCAGCATGCAATCCTCGGGAAGGATGATGGTGATCGGTTTCAGGCAGCCTTCATTCATCGGAATGTCGTCATCGACAAGCGTCCGGAAAACATAGAGAACAGCCGCCCGGCATACCGCGGCCGGCGCGTTGAAGTTATTCGCGCCCTGCGGGCTGGTGCCGGTGAAATCAACCGTTGCTGCGCGGTTCTCGTGGTCGATGCTGATCTTCACCTTCACATGCTGGCCATTATCCATCGGATAGGTGAATTCACCATCTCTGAGAACGTCGATCACCCGCCGCACCGATTCCTCGGCGTTGTTCTGGACGTGGGTCATATAGGCAAGAACCGTATCGAGGCCGAACTGCGCGACCATCTTCTGAAGTTCCTGGACGCCCTTTTCGTTTGCGGCAAGCTGCGCCCGCAGATCGGCGATATTCTGTTCGACATTGCGGGCCGGATACAGCGCGCCCTCAAGCACCTCGATCATCTCCGCCTCGCGATAGATGCCCTGGTCGACAAGCTTGAAATTATCGATCAGAACGCCTTCCTCGTCGATATGCGCCGAATCAGGCGGCGCCGATCCCGGCGTCTTGCCGCCGACATCCGGATGGTGCCCGCGGCAGGCGACAAAAAACAGGATCCCGTCATTCTCGAACACCGGCGTGATGATAGTGATATCGGGAAGATGCGTGCCGCCATTATAGGGGTTGTTCAGCACATAGGCATCGCCCGGTCTGATGCTGCCCTCATTGTCGCGAAGCACCGCCCGTACCGATTCCCCCATCGAGCCGAGATGTACCGGCATATGCGGGGCGTTGGCGATCAGCGAACCGGTGGAATCGAAGATGGCACAGGAGAAATCAAGCCGCTCCTTCACATTGACCGAAAGCGCCGTGTTCTGGAGCGTGTAGCCCATCTGCTCGGCGATCGACATGAACAGGTTGTTGAACACTTCAAGCATCACCGGATCGCAGTCGGTGCCGATGGCGACCCGTTCTGGCCGCGCCACCACGCGGCGCAGCACCAGATTGCCGATTTCCGTCATCTCGGCCTGCCAGCCGGGCTCGACAATCGTCGTTGCCGTCGCCTCGATAATCAGCGCCGGCCCGTCAACCTTGCCACCAGCCGGGATCGCGTCACGGTAATGGACCGGTGCGGTGACCGGCTGACCGCCCATATAGGCATCAACCATTATCTGTGCGCCGCCCGCATCGGTCTTCGCGATATGCGGCGCTGTTTCCACATCGAAGGTCAGGCCGATCGTCTCTACCGAGAGGGTCGCGGCGATCACCTTTTTGCCTGGCATCAGAAAGCCGAAACGTGACCTGTAGGCACGTTCATAGGCAGCTTCCATTTCGTCAACCGCACCATAGGGCACCTCGAGCGCGGTGTCCGACCCGTCATAGCGAAGATGCACATAGCGCCGTGTCTCGGTGCGGTCGGCGGCGATCCCCTGACCGGCCACCTCGGCCTTGGAAATGGCGGCGAGTTCGTCAAGCTCGCGCACGAGCCGCGGCACCAGCGCGTCGGTCAGTGGTGCCTCGATGGTCCGCTCACGAAGTGCCCGTACATCGGCAAGCCCCATGCCATAGGCCGACAGCACACCGGCAAAGGGATGCACAAGAACCGTATTCATGCCAAGCACATCGGCGATCAGGCAGGCATGCTGGCCACCAGCACCGCCAAAACATTGCAGCGCGTAGTTGGTGACATCATAGCCGCGCTGTACGGAGATCTTCTTGATCGCATTAGCCATGTTCTCGACCGCGATCCGCAGGAACCCGTCGGCAAGCTCCTCGGGCGTGCGGCGAATGCCGGTCGCCACCTCGACCTCATCGGCCATCGCGGCGAATTTCGTGCGCACCGCCGCGGCATCCAGCGGCGCGTCCTGATCCGGACCAAAGACATGTGGGAAGAAGTCAGGCTGCAGCTTGCCAAGCAGGCGCTTTCCGGCCCGACACGGAACCGCGCGCCGTCAAACTGGCAGAGCGACCCGCCGCCCGCCGCCACCGTATGGATCAGCAGCATTGGCGCCTGCATCCGCACGCCGGCGACAACGGTCTCGAAGACACGTTCATAGGCGTTTTCGTAATGCGCGACATCGGTCGAGGTGCCACCCATGTCAAAGGTGATGACCTTGTCGAAGCCGGCCTGCTCGGCGGTACGCACCGCACCGACGATGCCACCTGCCGGCCCTGACAGGATGGCGTCCTTGCCCTGGAACAGGCTGGCCCCCTTCAGTCCGCCATTCGACTGCATGAATTGCAGGTTCACACCGCCAAGAGCACCGGCAATGCGATCGATATAGCGGCGCAGGATCGGTGACAGATAGGCATCCGCCACGGTGGTGTCGCCGCGCCCGACAAATTTGATCATCGGGCTGGTGCCATGGCTTGTCGAAATCTGGGTGAAGCCGATCTCGCCAGCCAGTTCGGCAATCCGCAATTCATGATCGGGAACACGATAGGCATGCATCAGCACGATGGCGATCGACCTGATACCGTCATCAAAGGCCGCCTGCAGGCGCGGACGCAAATCATCAAGGTCAAGCGGTGTCAGAACGCGGTCACCGGCGTCGATACGCTCGCGCACCTCCTCGACCCGCTCATACAGCATCTCGGGAAGCGTGATCTGCATGTCGAACAAACGCGGGCGCGCCTGATAGGCAATCCGCAACTGGTCGCGGAACCCCTCGGTCACGACAAGCAGGGTCCGGTCTCCCTTGCGCTCCAGCAGCGCGTTGGTGGCCACCGTGGTGCCCATCTTGACCGCATCGATGGCGGACTCGGGAATTGGTGCGCCATCGGACAATGCCAGCAGATCGCGGATACCCTGCAGCGCCGCATCCTGATAGGCCTCGGGATTTTCCGACAAAAGCTTGTGCGTATGGAGCGTGCCGTCAGGCGCCCGCCCGACCACATCGGTAAAGGTGCCGCCACGGTCGATCCAGAATTGCCAGCCCGCGAGTTTGACCCCTTCAGCTTTTGCCGCTGCGCCGTCCATGATATGCCTGCCTGATGATGTTGATGCTCAGAACAATAACGTTGATAAAGTGTCGACAATTTGTCAACGTTATTTGAAGCGAGAAGCATGTCTCTTGAACTGTTCCTTCCCTTCCTTCTCGCCACGGCCATCCTGCTGGCGACGCCGGGGCCAACAATCCTGCTTGTGCTGTCATACGCGCTGGCGCAGGGGCGCGGAGTCGCCCTGGCGGTGGTGGCCGGGGTAATGCTTGGCGATCTGCTGGCAATGACGGCGACGCTGTTGGGGCTGGGCGTGATCCTCGCGACCTCGGCGCTGCTGTTCACCGTGATGAAATGGGCCGGCGCGATCTATCTGGCATGGATGGGGTGGCAGATGATCCGATCCGCCAGCACGGCATCAGTAAATCTCGCCGAGATTTCGTCGCGTTCACATATGGCGGCGTTCCGCGACAGCGCGCTTGTCACCCTTCTCAACCCTAAATCAATCGGCTTCTTCATCGCCTTCGTGCCGCAATTCATCGATACAGGCGCGCCGGCCGGCCCGCAATTCGCGGTGATGATCGCCACCTTTGTCGGGCTTGGCGGGGCGAACGCGCTGGCCTATGCGCTGCTGGCCGGACATCTTCGCCGGCATGTCACAAGCCCAGGTCTCGTTGCCTGGCTGCGCCGGTGCGGCGGCGGTGTTCTCATTGCCATGGCGGCGTTCACCGCCACCCTGCGCCGGGTCTAGCCACGCAGGTCATCCCGGCTGTTGAGGAGATCGAGAAACAGCGCAGCGCCTTTGGCCACATTGGCGCGCCAGTTCGCGGTGGCGTTCTCGTTGGCAAGGTCGGTGACGAATTTATGGCATTCGAAGGGGATTCCCGCGCGATGGCAGGCCTTTGCAAGCGCGTAGGCCTCCATATCGACGATGTCGCTTGGCACCTCTGGCGGGCTGGTGACGAAATTGTCGCCAGTGCTGAGGCGGACGCCCTTACCGCCGAGGTTGATTTCACCGGCAACCGGCCCGTCCTCGAACGGGGTTGCGCCGAGTGGCGCCAGTGGCCGTGCGTCCATGTCGCGCTGAACGATACGCGCCACCCGCACCAGCTGGCCTGCCAAGGCCGGCACAAGGCTGCCAGCGGTCCCGTAATTGATCACCCGCCGGCAGTCAGGCCGCGCCAGAACGCCCGCAACCGCCAGCGCGGCATTGACCTTGCCAATCCCGCAACAGGTTACCCGTGTCCCGTCGGGCAGTGCGATATCGGCAAGTTCAATCTCAAGCGCAACAATCAGGTCAATCATGCCACTTCCCGTAAATCCTGTGGAGCGAGTCCGACATCATCGCGTCATGTCCTGCCTATTTCAACAAAACATGCCTCTACCGGTCCACCGTGCCAGACGCTCCCTTCGAACAGCCGGTTAACAGCCTTACCGTCCTCCGGGAAAGGGGAATGCGATGATCAATCTGATGGCGCTGGCACGGTTCGAGCAGCAGTTGAAATGGATCGCGCTCGGCCTCGGCATTCTCAGCACCATCGCCATCATCCGCGACTGGTACCCGTGGACGATGTTCATCGGCCTGCCCTTCTGCCTGATCTGGGCCTATTGCGCGTGGCTGCACAATGAACGCCAGCTGAAATGGATCAATCTGATTTTCCTGGTTCTCTATGGGTATGGAATCATTGACTATTGTCTGTAAGGCCAGACCGACCGACCATTGAAACCGGCCCCTCACGGGGACGTGAATGGACCTGATGCCATCTTGCCTGCATTCTGGCCTCGCCTTGATTGAAGGTCCGCCTTAACCGGGAACTATTGTCACGATGCTCGTCGGAACATCTTCATCACTGTTCCTGATGCCGGTTTTCTGGTTTGTTATCGGGGTGCTGTTTCTGGGGCTTGAGCTCATCAACAGGCGCATGGTCTATTTCCTGCCGGGATGCGTTGCGGCTCTCTCTATCGCCCTGCTGATAGGCCTTCACCCCATGCTTTCGACCTTTTTGCCACAGCCGCCGTCATCAGCCGGGGCAGCCTTGCTGTTCTGGGTCGGGTTGAGTTGTGGCTGCAGCACGTTGTTCGCTTTATTGCGCCCGCGGATCCGGCGGCGCGGCCGACGCCGCAGGCAACGTCAGCTATTTAGCAGCTGAGATAAATGGTGATGCCAACGTGGCTCAAAAGGTCAGTGGCTTGCGAAAATAAACCCGTTCAAAGCCGTTCTCGACGCCGCGTCCCGTCTCCACAAAACCGAGCCGTTCATACCACCCGATATTCCGCACCATCTTCACATTGGTGTAGAGCTGGTAGCTGTCGGTGCGGCCAAACAGATACGTCTCGACATGGGCGATGAGGCCGGTTCCGATTCCCCGGCCGCCGCTGGCCGTTGCCACCGCAATATTCTCCAGCCAGAACCCGTCCGTCTTTTCGATGAGGACGGCATAGCCGACAACATGATTTCTCGGCTGTATCATCGCGACAAAAATGACGTCGCTTTGCAGATGATGATCAAAATCGGCAAGCATCGGCGCCGGTTTGCGGCTAATCACCTCGAGATATTGCGCATAGGCATCGGTTGCAATCGCGCGTAATGCCGAAACATCCCTTTCTGTGGCCTGCCTGATATGCAAATGCGGCGCTCCTTCTTCAGTCCAGAAAAGGATAGCCGCATTAACAAAAAAGGGGCTGCCGGTGAAAGCAGCCCCTCCTCGATATTCTGTGGATCGTGTTTATCGCTTCGAGAACTGGAAGCTCTTCCGGGCTTTTGCCTTGCCATACTTCTTCCGCTCGACGACGCGTGGATCACGGGTCAGGAACCCACCAGCCTTCAGCGCCGGCCGCAAGCCGGGCTCGAACAGCGTCAGCGCACGGCTGATGCCATGACGGACGGCGCCAGCCTGTCCGGACAGCCCGCCGCCACGCACGGTGGCGACAACGTCGAATTCGCCAACACGCTCGGCGGCCTCAAACGGCTGTGCCAGGATCATCTGCAACACCGGACGCGCGAAATATTCGGTCACATCCTTGCCGTTGATCTTCATCTGGCCGGTGCCGCGCTTGACCCATACACGGGCAGCGGCATCCTTGCGGCGACCCGTGGCATAGGAGCGGCCAAGATTATCGATCTTCGGCTCGACCGGCGCGGCGACGGCCTCGGCGGCCGGACCTTCGGTCAGGGTCTCGAGAGCGGCCATGCCTGCCGGCGCTTCGGTGGCTTCAACCTTTGTTTCGTCAGACATGTCTACCTCTTGTTCTTCGCGTTCATGCCCGCAATGTCGAGCGGGGCCGGCTTCTGTGCCTCATGCGGATGCTCCGGACCGGCATAGACATGCAGGTTGCGCATCGCGTTGCGCCCAAGCGGACCGCGCGGGATCATCCGTTCGACGGCCTTTTCGACCACCCGTGCCGGGAACCGTCCGTCGAGGATCTTGTCAGCGGTGCGCGACTTGATACCGCCCGGATAACCGGTGTGCCAGTAATAGGTCTTTTGCGTGCGCTTGTTGCCGGTCAGTTTCACCTTCTCGGCATTGATCACGATGATATGGTCACCACAATCCATGTTGGGTGTGTAGCTCGGCTTGTGCTTGCCGCGGACGCGCATGGCGATCAGCGAGGCAAGCCGGCCCAGAACGACATCCGCCGCATCGACCACGAACCATTGCTTTTCGATGTCCTTCGGCGTTGCCACATATGTTCTTGGCAAGGGCATGATTGTCTCCAAAATTCACGAATTTGTCGCGGCACGGCGGGGCGCGCCGGAAACTGCCGCGGTTTATAGGCGGTAATCACACCAGGGTCAAACAGTTTATGAATTTGAAATCAAAAATAATGACATAAAAACATACAGTTAAATTTACGGTATTATTTTACCATATATTTCTTCACCATTTCGGACCCGGCTTCACCTTTGCGCGCAAACCTTGCTCATGCTACACCACCGGCCTTAGTCATCCACATGCGCATCGAACGACCATGTTCATCCTGATCGACAATTATGACAGCTTCACCTGGAATCTGTGGCATTTCCTGTCCGATCTGGGTGCCGAGGTCGAGATCATCCGCAATGACGTGGTGACAGTTGACGCGGTGCTGGCACAGCGGCCGGAGGGATTGATCCTGTCGCCCGGCCCCGGCACCCCCGAGGATGCCGGCATTTTGATCGAACTGATCCGCGCGGCAGCAGGATCGGTGCCGGTGCTAGGTGTCTGTCTGGGGCATCAGGCGCTGGCGGTGGCCTTTGGTGGCCGGTTGTTGCGCATTGACCCGCCGGTTCACGGCAAGCTGTCGCGGGTCAGGCGTAGCCATGCCAACGCCGTGGCAACCGACATCTTCGCCGATTGCCCGCAGGATTTCCCGGTGACACGCTATCATTCGCTTGTCGTTGACGAGGATCACCTGCCGGCGGAGCTGACCGTCACCGCCCGCACCGAGGCCGGCGCCATCATGGGGCTGAGCCATGCCGAGCATCAACTGCATGGCGTCCAGTTTCATCCCGAATCCATCGCATCGGTCGCGGGCTACCGTATTCTGGCGAATTTCCTGCGGCTATGCGGCCGCAAGGTGCCGACCGGGAGCGATCTGGCGGAACTGGAGTCACAGGTACTTCGGCTCGATGAGAGATTTCCCGGCCAGATGCATCCCTGACCAAAGCGTATCCCTGATCAGTTGGCCACTATCCGTTCGGGACCGGCCGCCGGCCGGTGACCCGTACATAGACACCGTCAGGATCGAACATCCGGAAATCGGTCCGCCCCCATGGCTGGTCGCGCAGCGGGTCGGTAACGGAATGCCCGCTTTGCCGCGCCAGATCATATGCCGCAACGATGTCCGGCACCTCGAAACACAGCTCCACGGCACAGGCCGCCGGCATACCGACACAGCCGCGTCGCCGTTGGGCCGCCGGCATGTGGTCGTGCGACACAAGGTGAAGTTTCGCCTCGCCGCGTTCCATGACGATGAAGGCCGGGGTTTCCTGCGTCACGGCAAGGCCGATGGCATTGGCATAGAAGGCGCGTGACCGGCCCAGATCCTGAGCGAAGATTTCAAAGAAGAACCTCATATTGCTGTCCCGGTGGCGCTTCTGGCCTGCTTGTATGGTACCACACCGCCATTGAACCAAAAGAGAGGCCGCGGAGGGGAGGCATTCTCCGCGGCCCCTACCCCTGAATTCAGGGGATTTTCAGGACGCTCCCGCTTGGGAAAAGAGTCTGGGGGCACCCCGTTCGAAAGACCTATTCGGCCGCCTGCATCACACCACCTGTGGCCGCATCAAGGGCCTGCGAAAGATCGGCCAGGATGTCGTCGATATGCTCGATCCCCACCGACAGCCGCACATAGCCGGGCGTAACGCCGGTATCGCGCTGATCCGCCTCGTTCAATTGCGAGTGCGTTGTCGATGCCGGATGGATGGCAAGCGAGCGCGCATCACCAATATTCGCGACGTGATAGAAAAGCTTCAGCGAATCGATGAAGGCACGACCGGCCGTATAACCATCCTTCAACTCGAACCCGACCAGCCCACCATAGCCGCCACGAAGATAGGCATGGGCTCGCCGCGCCGCGACACCGGTCTGAAGTTGCGGGTAGTTGACCCGTGCCACCGCCGGATGATTGTCCAGAAATTCAGCGACTTTCGAAGCATTCGCCACATGTTCCCTGATCCGCAGCGGCAGCGTTTCCAGACCCTGGATCAACTGGAACGCATTGGCCGGGCTGAGCGCCCCACCAAGATCGCGAAGCAGCGTCACCCGTGCCTTCAGTATAAAGGCAACCGGCCCGAGCGGGGCTGCCGCCTCGGCCCAGATCGCCCCGTGATAGGAGGGGTCGGGCGTGTTCAGCGCCGGCTGCTGGTCCGGATGCGCCGCCCAGTCGAAA
Source organism: Alphaproteobacteria bacterium (assembly GCA_009920665.1). Taxonomy (GTDB): domain Bacteria; phylum Pseudomonadota; class Alphaproteobacteria; order Puniceispirillales; family Puniceispirillaceae; genus UBA8309. The sequence continues at coordinate 17,623 of RFZL01000001.1, forward strand.
TTGCCACCATCGATGATCACGCCACCAATCGAGGTGCCATGTCCGCCGATATATTTCGTCAGCGAATGCACGACAACCGCCGCGCCATGCTCGAACGGGCGGGTCAGAAGCGGCGCCGCAGTATTGTCGACAATCAGCGGAATGCCAAGGGCCCGGCCTATTTCCGCCACCTCGCCGATCGGAAACACTTCCAGCTTCGGGTTCGGCAAGGTCTCGGCATAATAGGCGCGGGTGCGCTCGTCGCTTGCCTCGGCGAAATTCTCCGGCCGTGACGGGTCGACAAAGCGCACCTCGATCCCCTGCTGGCGAAGCGTGTTCCGGAACAGGTTCCAGGTGCCGCCATACAGATCGGTCGAGCTGACAATGTTGTCGCCAGCGACCGCAAGGTTCTGGATGGCATAGGCCGAGGCCGTCTGCCCGGACGCCACGGCAAGCGCAGCAACGCCGCCCTCGATGGCGGCCAGACGCTGTTCCAGCACATCCGTCGTCGGATTCATGATGCGGGTATAGATGTTGCCAAGTTCGCTCAGGCTGAACAGGTTCGCCGCATGCTCGGTTGATCCGAACTGATATGACGTCGTCTGGTAGATGGGCACCGCGACGGCGTTGGTGGCCGGGTCGGCGCGATAGCCCGCATGAAGGGCAAGGGTGGCCGGGTGGTTGGATAGAGGGTGGTTGGATAGAGGGTGGTTGGACACAAGATCGGACATTGTCAGTCTCCTCTTTAGTGCTTTCGACAACATGCCGGGGCGCACAAGCTGAAATCAAATTGCCCGACCGAATTGGGGGACGGCCGGCCCCTGACCCCGATGGGCCGGTGACTTGTCAACGCTGTGCAGAGAAAACGGTCATGAAAAAACCGCCCCGAACCCAGCAAACTGTAGCTAGCGCTGGTCCCGTGGCGGCTGAGAAAGCCTGGGTGACCGGTAACGGTCCGAGCGCTTTAGCTGCATTTTTTAATCGCCCGCAAGTTGATCATTAAATCGGCGATATGAGAGAGAGTAACGCAGATCACGCTGCGCTCAAGCGGAAAATGAACAGGGTGCGGAAAAAGCAAAGAACGTTCCGGTATAACGCCCGGCATTGGCAAATCATTGTCCTGTGCGGCCGCGTCACCGAAAATGCATTTCCGGCTTCCGTCGCCAACCGGTTCCAATCGCCAGCTTGCTTGCCAGTGCCCGGCCGTCGGCTAGCTTGCCATTGCCGGACCGGCTTCATATAGTCTGCCGGCAGGCCATCTGCCTGACAACCCTGTCCACCATGCCGGATCCTGCGCTCAGGACCGGCAACCAGCCCTGAGGCCCCCGATGACAAGCGTCATGCGCGTTCCCCTGAGAAAGCTGACCGAAGGCGACATGCCGTCTCCGGACGAGATCCGCGACTGTTTCAGCGCCATCATGGACGGCGAGGTCAGCCAGATCCAGATGGCGGCGTTCCTGACGGCGTTGAAAATGCGGGGTGAGCGGGTTGAGGATATCGCCGCCGCGGCCAGCGTCATGCGCGAAAAGGCCATGGTGATCGAAGCGCCGGAAGGTGCCATGGACATTGTCGGAACCGGCGGCGACGGCATCGGCACCTACAATATTTCCACCGCGACGGCCTTTGTTGTCGCCGGCTGTGACGTGCCGGTTGCCAAACACGGCAACAAGGCTGTCTCGTCGAAAAGCGGCGCGGCCGACGTGCTGTCCTGCCTTGGCATCAATCTGGATTGCGAGATGACAACCGTGCGCCGCGCGCTTGACGAGGCCGGAATCTGTTTCCTGATGGCGCCGCGCCATCATTCGGCGATGCGCCATGTTGCGCCGGTGCGCGCCGATCTTGGCCTACGGACGATTTTCAACATGCTGGGGCCACTCGCCAACCCGGCGCTGGTCAGCCGGATCATGGTCGGTGTGTTCGACCCTGGCCTGTGCGTGCCATTCGCCCGCGCGCTGGCCGATCTCGGCACGACCCATGCCTGGGTTGTGCATGGCGACAGCGGCCTTGACGAGGTATCGACAACCGGCCCGACACGCGTTGCCGCGCTGGCCAGCGGCGACATCGAGGAATTCACCGTCTCGCCGGATGATCTGGGGCTGGCGACAGCGTCGATCGACGAGCTTCGCGGCGGCACGCCGGAGGAGAACGCGGCCAGCCTGCGCGCGGTGCTTGACGGTGCGACCGGCCCCTATCGTGACATTGTCATCATGAACGCCGCTTCGGCCCTGGTGGCTGGTGGCTATGCACCGTCCCTGCAGGACGCGGCCGAGCGGGCCATCGAATCGATTGGCAGTGGCAAGGCCATGGCGGCCCTCGACAGGCTTGTCGCCATCACCAACAGCAATGACGGGGGCGCCTAGGGCAATGCAGGATGTTCTGGCAAGGATTGTCGCGGGCAAACGCGACGAGGTGGCCGCACTGAAGGCCACTACATCGCGATCCGACCTCGAAGCGGCGGCAAAAGCCGCCTCGCCGGTTCGCGGATTTGCCACGGCTCTCGGCAGCGCCTCGACGGACGGGTACGGGCTGATCGCCGAACTCAAGAAAGCCTCACCCTCAAAGGGGTTGATCCGTGCGGATTTCGACCCTGAAACCCTCGCCCACGCCTATGAAACGGGCGGTGCGACCTGTTTGTCTGTCCTGACCGACGCGCCCTGGTTCCAGGGCGCACCGGAATATCTGGTCGCGGCGCGAAGCGCCGTCAGTCTGCCGGTGCTGCGCAAGGATTTCATGATCGATCCGATCCAGATTGTGGAATCCCGCGCGCTTGGTGCCGATTGTATCCTGCTGATCATGGCGGCGCTCGATGATGGCGAGGCGGCCGAACTCGAAGCCTGCGCCATGGAGCTTGGCATGGACGTGCTGATCGAGGTGCATGACCGGCCTGAACTGGCCCGCGCCTGCAAATTGAAATCGCCTCTCATGGGCATCAATAACCGCAATCTGAAAACCATGGAAATTTCGCTTGATGTCGGTGCCGCGATGCTGCCCGATCTTCCCGATGACAGGATCGCCGTCGCCGAAAGCGGGCTGTTTGCACCGGCGGACCTGGCACGCATGGCAGCGTCGGGCGCGCGCTGTTTCCTGATTGGCGAATCTTTGATGCGCGCCAATGATGTGGCGGCGGCAACGAAAGCCATTCTTGCCAATCCCGTTCCCGCCGGAGGGTAAATTCCATGTCCGACTTCACCCATTTCGATGCAGACGGCAGGGCCCATATGGTCAATGTCGGTGACAAGCCGGTGACCGACCGTGTCGCGGTGGCACAGGGCAGCATCACCATGGCCGCCGGCACGCTGGCGAAAATTCGCGAGGGCGGATTTGGCAAGGGCGACGTCCTCGGGGTGGCGCGACTGGCCGGCATCATGGGCGCCAAGCAGACGGCCAGCCTGATCCCGCTCTGCCACCCGCTTGGCCTTGATCATGTCGCGGTCGATCTGGAACCGGATGACGGTCTTCCCGGGGTGCAGATCACCGCCACCTGCCGGGTGACCGGCCGCACAGGCATTGAAATGGAAGCCATGACGGCGGTGTCCGTCGCGGCGCTGACGATTTATGACATGTGCAAGGCGGTTGACCGCGCGATGGTGATCGGGTCGGTCAGGTTGACACACAAATCCGGCGGAAAGTCCGGGGTTTTCAATGCCGATGAATGAGGGGCCAAAGCACCAGACTGCCCCCCCTCTCCTTGCTGTTGCCGATGCGCTGGACCGTATCCTCAATGGACTTGTGCCGTCTGATACCGAAATCTGCAAGCTACAGGATGTCAGGGGCCGCGCATTGGCAACCGATATCGCCGCCAGGCTGAGCCTGCCACCGGCCGCGGTATCGGCAATGGACGGCTACGCCGTTCGCGCCGCCGACTGCCCGGCCCCGGGGGCCAGGCTGACACGGGCTGGTGAATCCGCCGCCGGCCGTCCGTGGAATGGCAGCATGGGTAAAGGTGAGGCCATCCGGATTTTCACCGGCGCCGTGATACCGGATGGTGCCGACACTATTCTGCTGCAGGAGGATGCGAGCGCCACCGGCGAGACAGACGGCGCGACAATCACTGTCAAAGAAGTGCCACGCAAAGGTCAGTTCATCCGGCCGGCCGGGCTGGATGTGAGCGCCGGCGACATGATTCTGACCGCCGGCACTGTGATGTCGGCACGGCTGATCGCACTGGCGATTTCGGCCGGCCACACCGAGGCCAGCATATGGCGCCGGCCAAATGTCGGCATTCTGTCGACCGGAGATGAATTGGTACCCCCCGGTGGAACGCCCGGCCCGGGCCAGATCATCTCCTCGAACGCGACCTATCTGGCATCATTCATCGCGGCTTGCGGGGCAGTCCCGATCGATCTTGGCATTGCCCGCGACCGACCTGGCGCCGTGCTGTCCTGCGTCCGTGCCGCACCGGCCCCGCTCGACCTTGTGGTGACGACAGGCGGCGCCTCGGTCGGGGTTCATGACCATATTGTCGACGATCTGTCGGCAAGCGGCACCGAGCTCGGCTTCTGGAAAATCGCCATGCGCCCCGGCAAACCGCTGATCCATGGCCGCATTGATGACATTCCCCTTCTCGGGCTTCCGGGCAACCCTGTCTCCAGCGCGGTATGCGCCAATATCTTCCTCCGCCCGGCCATCGCCCGCCTGAGCGGCGCCGATCACCACCCGCAGATGATCGCGGCGCGGCTTGCCATCGACCTGAAAGCCAATGACCGCCGCCAGGACTATCTGCGCGCCACACTCGACTATGATTCACAAGGCCGGGCTGTCGTAACGCCGGCGCGAAAGCAGGACAGCTCGATGATCAGCATCTATGCCGGTGCCAACGCATTGGTTGTGCGCCCACCGTTTGATGAGGCGCGGCAGGCAGGCGACATGGTCATGGTGATGCCTCTCGACCCGCTGCTTTGATCCGCTTTTGTTCATGTACCCTTGCGTATCCAAAAGAACATTGATAGAACATAGTCAGAACGGGACCGGAATATGTGGAGGCGACCATGCTCACACGCAAACAGAAGGAACTTCTGGACTATCTGACCGCGCATGCCGAGGCGCATGACGTGCCACCATCCTTTGACGAGATGCGCGATGCACTCGGCCTGGCATCGAAATCCGGCATTCACCGGCTGGTGTCCGGGCTTGAGGAACGCGGCTATATCCGGCGACTGGCCAACCGGGCCCGCGCCATCGAAATCCTGAAGCCGGCGTCGAACGCGATGGGCGAGATCGGCCGCGCCGTGGCCAGTGCCGCTGATGCGGTCAGCCTGCCGCTGCTTGGCCGGATTGCCGCCGGCACGCCAATCGAGGCGCTCAGCGATCCGTCGAACCAGCTTGAAGTGCCTGCAAGCATGCTTGGCCGGGGCGAACATTTCGCACTTGAGATCGTCGGCGACTCAATGATCGAAGCCGGCATCCTCGAAGGTGACACCGTGGTGATCGAACGCGCGAATACAGCCAATCATGGCGAGATTGTCGTGGCCCTGATCCAGAAACAGGAGGCCACACTGAAGACGCTGCTGAAAGAACCCGGGCGCATCGGTCTGCAAGCCGAAAACCCGCGTTATGAGACCCGCTATTTCCAGACAAATGATGTTGAGGTTCAGGGACGCCTGACCGGCTTGATCAGGAAATACTGACCGTCACTTGCCCTTGCACGCACGAAATTCCCTACGATGTGGAGCAGATAATTGTCCGGTGGCAACGCGGCAAGGCTGAGCAGCGGGGTGCCGTCGCGGCACGGATAATCAGCGTGGACAGTGGCAATGACCGTGCGTGCCGAACCGCGGCATGCCGCGCCGAGAAGGCCGCGTGAGGTGACAACGGCGATCTGTGCCCCGTTTCCATGCCGAAACAATACCAGAGCCTGCCGCCTTGTTCTTTTATCTATGCTTTGCGCGAGGCTTCTTGCTGCATTGTCGGCCAGGAAATCGGAGAGCGGCCGCCCCCCGCGCGCGGTGAAGGCCATCGCGGTGCCACCCTCTCCCGGCAGCACGAGATGAACTCCCTGCCCGCGCGCGAACAGAATACCGGCAACTGGTGGGCGTATGACAAGCCAGACCGCGAGAATGCAGGCAAGGCAGGCGCTGCCGGCTATTTTTTGCCGCCTACTGGCCTCAACGCACAGCAACAGGCCAAGACCGGTATAACCGACAATCAGCAATGCCGGTGATGGCGGCGTCACCGGCCATGGCGAGGCTGGCAGACTTTCAAACCAGCCGGCAACGGTCACCAACGCATTGATGCCGCTCTGCATCACCAGCAAGGCCATCTTGTGAATAAGATCCGGCACCGGCAGTGCGGTGGTGATCAGGACCGCCAGCCCGGCTGGCATGATCCACAGGCCTGTGAGCGGGATGCCGAGAAGATTGGCCACCACTCCCCAGGGCGCGACAGCCCCGAAATGATAGGCAGTCAGTGGCAGCGTCGCGGCACCGGCGATCAACGAGGCGGTGACCAGATCGGTCAGCCACCGTCCGGCCCGGTGCATGGTGCCACCGCCGGAGGTCTGGCCACGCCAGCTTTCGAACCAGATCACCAAGGCCGCCGTGGCCGCGAAGGAAAGCTGGAACCCGGCCGAAAACAGCGCCAGGGGCGAGACCAGAAGAATGGCCCCCGCCGCCAGACCGACATTCCGCACCGTCAGGCCGAGCCGGTCGATCAGCCATGCCGCGAGAATCAACATCGCCATCAGGAAAGCGCGGATGGCGCTGATCGAAAGCCCGGAGAGCAACACATAGCCAAGACCGGCAGTAACGCCGGCGACAGCTGCGAATTTGTGAACCGGCATGCGGCAGGCAAGCGATGGCAGAAGCGCCGCAAGCCCGCGCAAACAGGCAATGAGACCAAAACAGAGCAGCCCCATATGGAGACCCGAGATGGCCAACAGATGCGCCAGTCCCGAGCCACGAAACAGGTCGTAGGTCGCCTCGCTCACATAGCGGCGATCACCGATCAGCAACGCCGCCGCGATGCCGCCTGCCGGCGCTGTCATGCTGCCCGCAATCTGGTCGGCGCGGGCCTGCCGGAAGGCGGAAAGACGCGTTGCCCAGCCACGATGCGCCGGATCGTCCCGGGCGACAGCGCGCCAGTCTGTGACATAGCCGCTTGCCACGACATCACTGGCACGGGCGCGAAGTGCGTAATCCGGCGCACCATGCAGCACCCGTTTGGGCGGCGGATAGATGCGCGCCACCACCCGCGCCATCTCGCCGGCCCGTGGCACCATCTCGTCAGGACGAACCGACAGCCTGACGATTTGACCGCCGATCCGCCCCGCGATGTCAGGCGGCCCGCGGTTGGTCTTGCTCACGCGAAGCCACATCCGCAACCGGCTGTCAAAGCGGCCATCGACATGTTCGATCATGCCGGTCACCTCGACCCGCGCCGCCCGGTCGGCAAGTCCGGAAGGCAATTGTGAGACTTGCAACAATGACGACAGAATACCGGCCAGACACCAGGCTGCGCCCACCGTCACCGGCTGCCATCGCGCCAACCGGTCGCTTGCCGGGCGAAGCCCTGCAATCACCGCGATCAGGCAGCAAATCATCACGATGCCGGCAAGGAAAGCCGACGCCAGCAGATCGCGCCAGATGATGGCAAGGGCGACCCCGCCCATCATCGCGCCGACATACAGAAGAATGCGCCGCTCCGGTATCAGGCGCATGACGGTTTCTCCTCGCCTTTCAGGCAGCCATTGCTTAGGATGCCGCCAGTTTTCAGGGTGGCGACAGGTGGCGGCCTGCCACGCCCCTTCAAAGCCTATCAGCGAGGAATTAACAGACTATGAACGTTGTCACGCGTTTTGCCCCCTCACCAACCGGATTCCTGCATATTGGCGGGGCCCGAACGGCCCTTTTCAACTGGCTGTTCGCGCGCCGGCATGGCGGCAAATATCTGCTGCGGATCGAGGATACAGACCGTCAGCGGTCAACAGCGGAAGCCGTCGACGCCATCCATGACGGGCTGTCATGGCTGGGTCTCGAGGGTGATGAGCCTGCGATCAGCCAGTCGGCCCGCGCCGCCCGCCATGCCGAGGTGGCGGCAGATCTGGTGGCCCGCGGCGCGGCCTATCACTGCTATCTGACCGAGGATGAGCTCGCAGCGCTGCGTGACGAGGCGCGTGCCGCCGGGGTGCCTGTCCGGTCACCCTGGCGGGATCGCGATGATGCGCCGGATGGTCCCTTTGTGGTTCGCATGCGGATGCCGGACAGTGGCGAGACAACAATCGATGATTCTGTCCAGGGGCATGTGACGGTCCAGAACCGGACGCTTGACGATATGGTGATCCTGCGCGCCGACGGTACGCCGACATACATGCTTGCTGTCGTTGTTGACGATCATGACATGGGGGTCACGCATGTCATTCGCGGTGACGATCATCTGAACAACGCCTTTCGCCAGACCATGGTCTATCATGGCATGGGTTGGGACGTGCCGGTTTTCGCCCATATCCCGCTGATCCATGGCGCGGATGGCGCGAAATTGTCAAAGCGCCATGGCGCGCTTGGTGTCGATGCCTATCGCGGGATGGGATTTCTACCCGATGCGCTGGCGAACTATCTGCTTCGCCTTGGCTGGAGCCACGGTGATGACGAGATCATTTCCCGCGAGAATGCCATTGCCTGGTTCGATCTGGCGCAAGTCGGAAAATCGCCGGCGCGATTCGATCTCGACAAGCTGTCCGACGTCAACAGCCACTATCTGCGCAGCCTTGACGCCGACAGCCTATGGGACCTCATCGCGCCGCATATCGACGCCACAAGCCCGCAGGCGCGGGCGCGGGTCGTCGCGCTGAAACCGTTGCTTGCCGAACGCGCCAGAACGCATCTGGATATCGCCGGGAGTATCGGATATCTGCTGCATGATGGCGCGCCGATGATGCAGGAAGATGCGGCGGGGCTTCTCGATGACGAAGCCAGAACACGTCTTGTGAAGCTTGTCGGTGACCTGCCAAACGCGCCATGGAAGGGCGAATCACTGGCGACTTTTCTTAAGGAATGGCTAACCGCGAACGGGCTCAAAATGAAAGATATCGGACTGCCGCTGCGGGCCGCGCTGACAGGAACCCGCCAGTCACCCTCAATCACCGACGTAATGGCCGCGCTTGGTCCGCATGAAACCGAAAAACGCATCGGAGAAACTTGCAAAATCTAGCGATTCCGGATAATCAGAGGCTCCCCCATGCAACGCGCCACCGGGCCATGTATCGATGGCGTTTTCACCCAATACCGTCACGTTGAAGCGAGGACAGGCATGGCCACAGATACCGATACCCAAAAGACCGTCACCCTGACAGTCAATGACAGCGGGAACAGCGTCACCTTTCCTGTTCTTGGCGGCACTATCGGCCCGGATGTTCTCGACATCCGCAAGCTGTATGGCGAAACCGGGATGTTCACCTTTGATCCGGGCTATGGCGCGACCGGGTCCTGCCTGTCGGGCCTGACCTACATCGATGGTGATGAAGGTGTGTTGCTGCATCGTGGCTACCCGATCGAGGAACTTGCCAACCAGTCAGATTTTCTCGAGGTCGCCTATCTGCTTCTGGAAGGTGAACTTCCGGGCGCGGCCGCGAAGGCCGAGTTCAACGAGGCGATCAGCCGCCACACGATGGTTCATGAACAGCTGTCGACTTTCTATCGGGGCTTCCGTCGCGACGCGCACCCGATGGCGATCATGTGCGGCGTGGTCGGTGCGCTGTCGGCGTTCTACCATGATTCGACCGATATCCATGACCCCATGCAGCGGACAATCGCCTCACGGCGCCTGATCGCGAAAATCCCGACGCTGGCCGCCATGGCGTTCAAATATTCGCTTGGACAACCTTTCAACTATCCGCGCAACAACCTGTCCTACGCCGAGAACTTTCTGCATATGTGCTTTGCCGTGCCGGCAGAGGATTATGAGGTCAATCCGATTCTGGCGAGCGCGATGGACAAGATCTTCATCCTGCATGCCGACCATGAACAGAACGCCTCGACATCGACCGTGCGGCTGGCCGGATCGTCCGGGGCGAACCCGTTCGCCTGTATCGCCGCCGGCATTGCCTCGCTCTGGGGCCCGGCGCATGGCGGTGCCAATGAGGCCGTCCTCAACATGCTGAACGAGATCGGCCACAAGGACAATATTCCGGAATTTGTCGCGCGCGCGCGTGACCGTGATGACCCGTTCCGCCTGTTCGGCTTTGGCCACCGCGTTTACAAGAATTTCGATCCGCGGGCCAAGGTGTTGCGCGAGACATGCCATCAGGTGCTCGATGATCTTGGCGTTCAGGATCCACTTCTTGAACTTGCGATGGAACTTGAAGATATGGCACTCAAGGATCAGTATTTCATCGATAAGAAGCTGTATCCGAATGTCGATTTCTATTCAGGAATCATCCTCAAGGCGATGGGCTTCCCGACCTCGATGTTCACCGTTCTGTTCGCCGTCGCACGCACCGTTGGATGGGTCGCGCAATGGAACGAGATGATCACCGACCCGATGCAGAGGATCGGCAGGCCGCGCCAGCTCTATACCGGGCCGGCACAGCGCGCCTTCGTGAGTGTCGACAAGCGCTGATTATTTTAAGGCGCAGTTTGTTGTTCAGGATTGCGATGGGGCAAGCCTGCCTGTAAAGGCGCGCGCGACATTATCCTCGAAACTGGCCGATCCGCCGCGCAGCACCGCCCGCAGTTCAGCCGCGGCCGCCATGGCATTACGGCCGGCATCCTCATCACCAAGAACACGCAGCATCGCGCCGGTCATTTCGCGCGGTGTCGCGCCTTCCTGAAACAGGAACGGATAGACCTGCCGGTCAAGGATGGCGTTTGGAAGAATGACACGGTCCATTCTGACAAGGCGGCGACCAATACTGGCCGACACACCGGACGTGATGTAACAGGTAGCCCCCGGCACACCATGCAGCGCCGTCTGAAGGGTCACCGTTCCCGAGGCGGCAAGAACAGCATGCGCACGGCCAAGGGCGCTGAACAGCGCGCCCTCCTCCGAATCAACAGTCACCCCTGCTCCGGCGCCGGGCATGCGCTGAAACACAGCCCCGATCTCGTCCCGCATGGCTGGCAGGGTCGGGATCGTCGCGGTGATCCCGGGGTAGGTGAAACGCAGATTGTCCAGCGTCATCAGCATTGGCGACAGCATGTGTCGGATCTCCGAACGGCGACTTCCCGGCAGGATCACGATATGCGGCGCATCACCGGACGATAACGGCCGGACCGGCCGGTCATAGACCGGATTGAACGCCTCCGGATGGCCGATGAAATGCGCTTCCACACCAAGTGGCGTGAAATAGCCGGGCTCAAACGGAAACAGGCATAGAAGGCCATCGACCGATTGGGCGACACGATGGCGGCGCCATGCTCCCCAGGCCCAGACAGTCGGCGCGACAGCATGAACAATGGGCGCGGACCAGCCTGCGGCCGCCATGCGCCGCTTCAACCGTGCAGCAAGCCGAAGTGAAAACCCCTTCACATCGACCGTGATGACAAGTCGTGGCCGCGCTGCCATGATCTCGTCGACAAGCCGGTTGGCAAATGCTGACAGGCGTGGATAGGCGGTCAGCGCCGCCCCAAAACCCATAACGGTCAACTGTTCCATCCGATGCTGTGTTTGCAGCCCCGCGGTCCTCATGGCCGGCCCGCCGACACCAATCCATTGCTGCGATCCATGGGCTGTCTCGATGGCCTGCATCAGGCTCGCCGCCAGCCTGTCCCCCGACGGCTCACCGGCAAGAATGAAAACCGGCACCGTCAAACCCCCACCACCGTCAGCTTGAGCTTGGCAGCACGCTCGCAAATCGTCTCAGGTGCCGCCGCCAGCATCACGCCATCGGCCTGCAATGCGAGAACAGCAATACCCGCCGCGGCCGCGTTGCGCAGCGTTTCAACACCCACAACCGGCACATCAAGTCTGTCATCCTGCCCGCTTTTTCGGCATTTGACGAAAATGGCAGCGGGACCTGTCCTGTCAAGCAAGGCTTGCGAGCGTGCCATCATCGCATCGGTGCCCTCGGCCGCCTCGACAGCGATAACCCGCCTGTCCTGAATGATGATCGACTGCCCCACATCATGTTCGCCCAGCGAATTGAGCACAGCGAGGCCAAGATCGATGTCGGCACGTAACGCCGGATCAAGTTTGCCGGCAAGCAGGCCTTTTGGCATGGTTGCACGCGGCATGACACTGTCCGGAGCGACGGTTTCGATCCCGGCATCGGCAAAATAGCCGGCGATGGCGCGGAGCAGCGCATCATCGCCACGTCCCACCGCCCTTGCAAGAATCTTCACTGCCGCCGCATCGGGCTTCAGCTGTGCCAGTGAAGGGCGCCTGATCTTGCCAGCCATCACCATGCGGGTGCACCCGGCCTCGACAAGCAGCTCCCGCGTCCGGCCAATCGCACCAAGCGGAATATCGATGGCGTCAAACCCGGCGAATGCCGCGTCAGCCTGGCCTGAAACGGTAAAGATGATAACGTCATGACCCTGTTCGCGGGCATTTTTGGCAAGTGTCTCGGGAAGGCTTCCCTGCCCGGCAATGATCGCCAGCTTGTCCAACGCCTGTCCCATCAGCCCGCCTGACGCGAGGCCGCCTGGCAGATTCCATTGCGGCCGGCATTCTCAAGAAAGGCAAAGATCTGTGCTGCCTCGGCGCTGTCGTCATAGGAGAGACGCACGGCCTCAAGACGGTCCTTGAAGACACCGCTTGCCCGAAACAGATCCCTGTAAAGACCACGAAGACGCAAAATGCTGTCTTCGCTGAAGCCGCGCCGCCCCATGCCGATGATATTGATTCCGGTCAGACAGGCACGGTTTCCCACGGCAACGCCAAACGGGATCACATCGCTGTCGACCGCGGTTTGCGAGGCAACCATGGCGTGATCACCGACGCGGCACCATTGCTGCACCGTGGCGAAGCCGCCCATCATGACATGGTCACCGATTCTGGCGTGACCGCCAAGCGAGGCATTATTGGCGAAAATGGCATGATCACCAACGACACAGTCATGTGCCACATGTGACGCTACCAGAAACATGCCATGATTGCCGACACGCGTGCGCATGGAGTCAATCGCCGTCCCCGGGTGCATGGTGACATGTTCCCTGATGACACAATGATGCCCGATCTCGAGGGTTGACTCCTCGCCGGCAAACCGCGTGTGCTGCGGCGACGCCCCGAGCACGGCAAAGGGATAGACCTCGCAGCCCGCCCCCACTGTCGTATGCCCATCGATAGCAACATGCGAATGCAGGGTGACACGGTCGCCGAGTACGACATTCGGCCCGACAACACAATAGGGCCCGATAGCGACCTCTTCGCCGAGGCTGGCGCCAGCGTCAACAATCGCGGTCGGATGAATGGAAACGGACATCAAATGGGCTTTCAACAGGAGTGAGGATCAACGCTCAGGGTCGACGATCATGGCGGCAAACTCCGCCTCGGATGTCTTCACACCATCCACCGTGGCATGGCCGGCAAACTTCCAGAGTGGGCCGCGCGCGCTGACCTTCTCGATGTGAAGCTTCAACAGCGCCCCCGGCCTGACCGGCTTGCGGAACTTCACCTTGTCGATGGTCGCGAAGAACACCAGCTTGTCATCGGTCTCACCACCAAGCGTAACGCTCGCCAGACAGGCGGCGGTCTGTGCCATGGCCTCGACGATCAACACCCCGGGCATGATCGGATAGTCGGGGAAATGACCGGCAAAGAATGGCTCACCAATGCTGACCATCTTGATGCCGACGGCGCTGGTATCAGGAACAATCTCCTCGACTCGTTCAATCAGCAACATCGGCGGCCGGTGCGGTATCCGTTTCTGAATCTGGTCGATATCAAGCTCGGTGATCGGCTCGCTCATGGCTACTCTTTCCTTTGACTTGATTTGGCGATCAGGCGTCGCAGTGCGGCGCGTTCACGCCAGGCCTCGCGTGCCTCGGTGGCGGGAAAGCCGACCACAGTCATGTTGTCGGCCACATCCTTGGTAACTCCGGACTGCCCCATGACAATTGCGCCCCTACCGACCGTGACCTGCGAGCTGACCCCGGCCTGACCGGCCAGCATCGCACCCTCGTCAATCACCGCACCGCCGGCAAGCCCGACCTGTGCTGCCAGAACCGCACGATCTGCGATCCGGCAGTTATGCGCGATATGGACGAGGTTGTCGATCATGACCTGCCGGCCAATGGCCGTAGGACCAAGCGTGCCCCGGTCGATGGCGCAACCGGCCCCGACGCGGCTTGTATCACCGATCGAGACAGTGCCAACATGGGGAAGCATGACCGGACCGTCAGGCGTGATTTCGAAGCCGAATCCGGCCCCACCAATGACGCTTCCGGCGCCGATGACCACATCATCACCGAGATCGCAATGCGAGAGCACGGCATTTGCATCAATGCGGCAATTCCGGCCGATCCGAACACCGTGATGGATCACCGCACCGGCACCGATGACCGAGCCCTTACCAATATCAACATCCTCCCCGACAACAGCAGCCGGGCCGACCTCCACCTCCGGCCAATCACCGCCAGGCTGCTGCCGCCAGACGCCCTGCCGTTCGGCAACAATCGAGGCAAGCGCGGTTGCGAAATCACGCCGCGGCGCGTCACTCACCAGACACACGATTCCATCAGGCAGCGCCGAACACAGATCCGCTGTTGTCACGATGACGGCACCGGCCAACCCTGCCATGTCATCTGCACTCTGCGCCCCGGCCAGAAACGTCAGATCACCCTCGCCAGCCATGGATACCGGCGCGGCATCCATGACCGGCCTGTTGCCATCACCACGAAGTTCACATCCCGTCAGTTGCGCAAGGGCGGCAGCAGTGGAGGTGGTTAATGAAAAGAACCGGGGATCAATGGCCATGCTGCACCCTCACTGATCCGTGCCAACGGGGCTGACAGTCACCTCGATACGCGCATTTTTGGTGCGCTCATCAAGGCGGCGAAGAACCTCATCGGACAGGTTGAGGCTTGGCAGGAAAATCAACGCCGATTCACGAACCAGCACAAGATCCAGCTTCTTTTCCTGCGCCAGGTCGGTCACGATCTGGATGGCAAGATCGCGAAGCCTCGATTGCGCGTCCTGAAAGGCGACATCGATTGCTTCGCGGCGATACTGGATTTCTTTCTGGATCTGCGTCACAGAGGCCTCGAATTCAGCAAGCTGGCGCGCAAATTCAGCCTCGTCAAGCACCTCCCGCTGGGCCACCAACTTCCGTTCGGCTTCCTGAAGTGCCGCTTCGCGCGCGGCGAATTCGCGCTGGAACTCTCGCCTTTGCTCGTCCAGGAGCTCGCGCACCCGTGCAGCGCCTGTCGATGCCCGCAACACCCCGTCAAGATCGATCAGACCGATGCGGGCCACAGACATATCCGTAGCACCGCTGTAAACCGGTTCACTCGTATCTGAACCTGAAACAGCTGATTGTTGGGCGTCGGCTGCGGCACCATTCAGCATGAGGTTCAGGCAAAGCCCCAAACTTGCCATGAACGCAGGAAAGCGACCGGCGTAACGGCGAAGATTACAGCCGCGTTCCGATAGTGAACTGGAAAGTCCTTGTCTTGTCATAGCTTTTCTTTGTTGTGGGTTTCGCCCAGTAGAAGGACATAGGCCCAATGAAGGTATCCCACAACAGGCCGGCGCCAATTGATGCTCTGAGCGACGAATCATTGGCGCCGATTACACCTGAGGGATAGTCGGTTTCCCAGACCGATCCAAAATCCGAAAAGACGGTCCACCGCATGCTGAGATCCTGACTGATACCCGCCCGTGAGACCACTTCAAAGGTGCCATTGAAAACCTTGTTGCCCCCAACCGCCGCGTCCGACCCGCTGTCCCGCGGGCCAATACCGCTTCCATCAAAGCCTCTGACCCGGCGTCCACCAAGAAAGAAGCGCTGGGACTGTGTAACTTTCTCACCCAGACCTGACACCTGACCAATCCGCCCCTTTGTTCCAAGGAAGAAGGTGTTGAACATCATCGGTTTGTAATAGGCACCGGACAAGACAACCCGGTAATATTGGGCATCGCCGCCAATGCCTGCAAGTTCCTGCGCCACCTCGAACAGCGAGCCATCGGACGGATCGAAGCGGTTATCCAGCGTGTCACGGCCAACGGTGTAACTGACCGCGGATTTCAGGATATTCTTTCCGTTTTCGCCAGTGATCGATTGCGCCTTGGTAGATTTCTCGTTGGTTTCAGACTGTGAAATTTCATATCCGACGCGATGGAAATAATCATTCGCTGCGGCAAAGCCGATACCAAAATCAAAACCGCGCCGCGTGATGGAGAAAGTGTCTTCCTTGATGCGCTCGTTAAAGATACTGGCCCGCCCTGTCAGGTTGCGTCCGAAAAGATAGGGTTCAGATACACCTATTCGCACATTTGACCGACTTGCCGACACATCAAGACCGAAGTTTATGCCGCGTCCTGTACCAAGGAAGTTACGTTCGTCAAGGCCAAGCGCAAAGCTCGTCTGGTCAAGCGATGAGTAGCCAAGACCGACAGAGAATTCGCCTGTCGATTGTTCTTCAACCGTCAGTTCGGTCACTGTCTGCTCTTCCGAACTGCCGGCAAGATTGCGGACCGAAACATCAGAGAAGAAACCGAGATTGCGAATATTGCGAATGGATCGCTCAAGTTTCAGCTGGTTGAACGAGTCACCCTCGACAAGTTCGAATTCCCGCCGGATAACCGAATCAAGCGTTCGCACATTGTTCACGATCTCGATCCGTTCGATGAAATTCTTCTGGGCCTTGCCGATACCGATATTGATATCGAGTGTCTCGGCTTCCGGATCAGTGATCACCTCGGGCTCGACATTTACAAAAGCATATCCGAGCGCGCCAAGTTCATTGGTGATATCAAGGAGTCCCTGTTCCAACGCCCTGACATCGTACCAGCCATCATCCCCGAAATTGAAAAGCTGTCGCAGCGCTTCCAGATCTACATTTTCGATCTGGCTGTCGATCGAAATTTCGCTGACCCTGTACCGTGCGCCCTCGTTCAGAATGAATGAAACGGCAAATCCGGTGCGATCCGGCAAAAGGCCGCCCTGGACACGCGACACATCGATATCGGCATAGCCGCGCGAGAGGTAAAACTGCCGTAGTAGCCTGACATCATAATCAAGGCGTGCCTCGTCATATTTGTCAGATGTCGAGAAAAAGGCCCACCAGTTGGATACACGGCTGGAAATGGCCCGCCTCAGCGCCCGGTCGGAAAACCGTTCATTCCCATTGAAAGTGATCGAGCTGATCTTGATCAAGGGCCCTTCCTTGACAACAAAGGCCAGATCAACCCGATTGTCATCGAGCTCGATTATCTGCGGGTCGACAACCGCCGCATACCGTCCGGCCGCCTGATACACCTCAAGCAGCTTCTGGCTGGCCTCAACCGCCAGCCTGCGCGTGTAGACACGCCGCGGCTGGATATCAATGATGTCGAGAAGCTTTTCATCGTCGAGAGCGTCGTTCCCCTCGATATTGACCCGGTTGATGATGGGGTTCTCGACAACATCGATGCGGAGAATGGCACCCTCGATGTCAATCTTGATATCTGCGAACAGCTCCGTCTCATAAAGGCGCTCCAGCGCGATGCTCAGCGAACTTCGCGTGACCCGGTCGCCGACACGCACAGGCAGATAGGAAAGAACGGTTCCGACGGCCACACGGCGGTTGCCCGAAACGGCAATTTCATCAATACGGACCTGTTCGTCTGCCGATTGTGCGATAGAGGGCGCCGGTGTCCCGACCGCCAAAGCCAAAAGCAAGACAAGAACCAGCAGTGGTTTTGGCATGATTATCAGTCTCCTCACCCGTCTGCAGAACTATAGCCATGCAACCAGCGTATTCAAAGCGTGCATTTCAAACATGCACCGCTCTCGACCAGCTAGCCGATCAGTCTTGACACGTCAAACACGACAAGAACAACTGTGAGGCCCAGTAGAATGGCAATTCCGCCCCGAAGCAACAGATTCTGAAGTTCCAGCGGCAAAGGTTTTCCGAAGATGGCTTCATAGAAAAAGAAAACCAGATGCCCACCGTCAAGCGCCGGTATCGGCATCAGATTGATCAGCCCCAAATTTATCGAAATGACAGCCGTCAGCAGGATAAAGGGGATCAGTCCCTGCTGCAGGGCTGACCCGGATATTTTGGCAATACCCACCGGCCCCTGCACTTCGCCAGCCTGCATATTGCCACTTCCAAGCCGTGCCAACCCGCGCAGGATCATCACTGACATCCGGAACGCGTCCGATGTCGCCGCAACGAGTGCACTGCCCGGCAGCAGACGTTCCCTTGTGCCGCCCTCAGCAGACCTGACACCGAGCACCCCCAGATAGATCTGCATTGATTCGTCAAAGCGCGGCGTCGGCGTTACGGTGAGGCTCAGCTCCCGACCATCCCGCTCAATGGTGAATTCAAGCGGGCGGCCGGGACTCTCCACGACAAGTCCACGCAGATCATTGAAATCACGAACGCTGATGCCGTCAATGCCAGTCACCAGATCGCCGGGTTGAAGACCGGCCTCGGCAGCGGCAGTTTCCGGCATGACTTCTCCGATTTGTGCTGGCAGGAAAACCTTTCCGGCGGTCATGTAGACCATGGCAAACAGCAGGATGCCGAGAATGAAATTGGCAATCGGCCCGGCCGCAACGATGCCGATACGCCACCACAGCCCCGCACCGGCAAAGCTTCCTGCAACGCTGGACGCCCCTTCGGAGGCGCCGCCAGCCTCGCTTTCATCTCCACGCATGCGGACATATCCACCAAGGGGAATCGCAGCTATACGCCAGCGCGTTCCGGTTTTGGATGACGTCCAGCCATAAATCTCGGGCCCAAAGCCGATGGAGAACACCTCGACAACAACGCCGGCGCGGCGTGCGACCCAGTAATGTCCAAGCTCATGGAAAAAGACCACAGGAGTCAAAAGAAGCAGGAACCCGATGATCAATTGTGCAGCACTCAGGTCAGGCATGGTGGCGAAAATCTCCGGTTCTCTGTAAGGCACACGTCCCGCAATGGGCCGCCACCAGGAGGCTGAACGATCTGGCGTCCGTCAAATCAAGGCAGGCATGAATTTGCGATATCGCGCGCACGAGCATCAATATCCAACACAGCGTCCAGGGATTCAAGATCCCCGTCCGGAGGCCGTCGAAGGCATTGCTCGACGACACCGGCGATGTCCACAAAGCCGATCCGCCCGTCAAGGAACGCGCCGACAGCTATCTCATTGGCCGCATTAAGGACTGCGGGCAACACATCGCCGGATAACAAGGCCTGTCTGGCAAGACGAAAACAGGGGTATCGCTGTTCATCCACGGCGGCAAAATCGAGCCTGCCCATGGCCGCCAGATCAAGCGGCTCCGGATTCCAGTTGAGTCTGTCCGGCCAAGCAAGGGCATAGGAAATCGGCGTCTTCATATCCGCGGTCCCGAGCTGACCAATCACTGATCCATCATTGAAATAGACCATTCCATGGATCGCCACCTGAGGATGGATCAGCACATCGATCCGGTCGCTATCCAGACCAAAAATCCATGCCGCCTCGATCACTTCAAGGCCCTTGTTCATCATCGTGGCGCTGTCGACCGAGATTTTCTGTCCCATCGACCAGTTTGGATGGCGCACGGCCTGTGCCGGCGTGATCTCTGGAAACCGTTCGATGGGCAACTCGCGAAACGGGCCGCCTGACGCGGTAAGGCAGATATGGCGAATTGCACTTGCATCCGCAGGCAACAAAGCCTGGCCGGCGCCAGCATGCCCGGCCCAGCCAAGCCAGCATTGGAAAATGGCGCTGTGTTCGCTGTCCACTGGCAGCAATCTTGCACCGTATCGCGCGGCTGTCGCCGTCACCAGCGCGCCCGCAGACACCAGCGATTCCTTGTTTGCAAGAGCCACCGTCTGGCCGGCTTCCAAGGCCGCCATCACCGATGGCAGCCCGGCAAGCCCGACAATGCCGGCGACAACCACGTCAACCGGTTCACGCGCCAGTGCGGTGCAGGCAGCGTCACCAACAACAATCTCGATGCCGGAGCCCGTCAGGGCAGATCGCAGAACGTCAACATTCTCATCGGATGCAAGGCCAACATAGGCCGGCCGGTGGCGAAGCGCCTGTTCCGCCAGAAATTCGGCATCAGTGCCAGCGACAAGAATATGGACATCAAGCTTGTCCGGACAAGCTTCAACAAGCGCCAGCGTACTGCTGCCGATGGATCCGGTTGAACCGAAGATTGAGATTTTTTTTGCCACGCGTGAAACCCTAACCGAACAACGGCCCTCGCCGCAGTTCCTATCACCTGGTCACATCATATACAGGCACAACGCCGGCAATGTAAGAAGATAGCCGTCAAATCGATCCAGAAACCCGCCATGCCCCGGAATGAGCGTGCCGCTGTCCTTGACTCCAAGATCGCGTTTCAGGGCTGATTCAAGCAAATCTCCGATCTGCGAGAGGACCGCTAAAACAACGCCGCCAATCACAACCTCCGGCAGGGAAACCGGTAGCCACATCATCATGACCAAAGACGCCAGGATCGCGCCGATAATCCCTCCAACGGCACCGGATCGGGTCTTGTTCGGCGAAATCAGCGGCGCAAGCTTCGGACCGCCGACCTGCCGTCCCACAAAATAGGCGGCGATATCACACGCCGCGATGATACCTGCCAGATAAAGCAGAATGAGATGACCGTCCGGCAAACCAAGCAATGTACGTGCCGCAAGAATGCACAGAACCAATAACCCGATGAATGTCGTTGCAAGCCGATTATGTGAAGATAGCCAGACGAAACTCACAACAATCCCGCCTAGAACCAGAAACACCGGCAAAAGCGACATCTGTGCCATCTTCTCCATGCCAGTGACAATCGGCGCGGGCAGGGAGAAGAGGATGAAATCGAACATCAAAGCCACACGCAGCGGCCGTGGCATCGCCAGCATCGAGACGAATTCCCAACCCATGACAAGCGCAAGCGGTATCAACAGCCATTGTGCGGCTGATTGCGATGCTGCAAACAGCGCTATGAGCGGAATGAATAACGCGGCGCCAAGAATACGGCGGCGGGTTCCCGATGGTGAGGCCGCCACCATGCCGGAATCAAACGGTACGCCGTCTGTCAGCCAGAGACGTTACTGCCTGTGCAGCGTCGATATCTCCGGCATCCTCGCCATCACCGCCAAACCGCCGTTGACGTCCGGCAAAATCCTTGATCGCCACGTCAAGGTCGTCGGTTGAGAAGTCTGGCCAGAGCGTCGATGTGAAATGCAATTCTGCATAAGACAGATCCCAAAGCATGAAATTCGACAAGCGCTGGTCACCACCGGTCCGGATCAGCAGGTCAATTTCAGGAAGCGCAGATGAACCCATACGGGATTTTAGCAAATCTTCGTTGATTTCGTTGGGATTCAGCAAACCGTTTGCCACCTCGGTGGCAAGACTGCGCGCCGCTGAGGCAATGTCCTGACGACCGCCGAAATCGAGCGCAAGCGACAAATTCAACCCAGTGTTGCCAGACGTTTCATGTTCCGCCCAGTCGATCAGTTTGCAAAGATGAGATGACAGGCGCGAGCGACTGCCGATCACCCGCAATTTTACGTTCTCATCATTGAGTTCGTTGATATCACTCTCGAGAAACCCGCGAAGCAGGCTCATAAGGCCATCGACTTCAGGCCTTGGACGCGACCAGTTCTCGCTGGAAAAGGCAAATGCCGAAAGCCAGCGAATGCCACGATCATGCGCATGCCGTGCGATTGTCTTCAGCGTGTTGGAGCCCTGCTGATGTCCGCGCAACACCGGAATGCCGCGCTGACGAGACCAGCGCCGGTTGCCATCCATGATAATGGCCAGATGATGAGGTGGTGTCGGCATTTGAGCGTGCACTCCGGATTGACGGATCGATGACAGGTTCAGACCTGGGTGATTTCCTTTTCCTTGTTGGCCAGAGCATCATCAATCATCTTGACATGGTCATCAGTCAATTTCTGGATATCGTTCTCGAGGTCACGACGCTCGTCTTCGGAAATCAGGCTGTCCTTCTCCATTTTCCGAGCGTTTTCAATGCCATCTCTCCTGACATTGCGGACCGACACGCGGGCAGCCTCGGCATAACGACCAGCCACCTTGACCATGTCACGGCGGCGTTCTTCCGACAAATCGGGGATCGGCACACGTATCAAGGTACCTTCGGCCATCGGGTTGAGACCAAGATCGGATTCGCGAATGGCCTTTTCCACCGATGCTGTCAGCGATGCATCCCAGACCGTTACCGTCAGAAGCCGCGGTTCAGGCGCGGAAATATTCCCGACCTGCGTTATCGGCATCTTCGATCCGTAGGCCTCGACCATCAGCGGCTCTAGCATGCCGGTTGAAGCCCGGCCGGCCCGCAACCCCATGAATTCCGTCTTCAGGCTGTTCAAACTGCCGTCCATACGGCGCTGGATATCATCAAGATCGACGTCTGACATTTGCCATTCTCCATTCCGGTCCATCACCCACGCGGCACATCATGTGTATTCAGGATATGATTGTGAAGAGCTAAGTGACCGATCTAGCTCACAATGGTGAATTTTCCCTTGTGTTTGAGCACACGTTCGAACCCGCCGCTGTCTTCGATTGAGAAAACCAGTATCGGGATATTGTTCTCCCGCGCCAGCGAAACAGCAGAGGCGTCCATCACCCGCAGATCCTCGGACAATACCTGCAGATAGGACAGGCTGTCATAGCGAACCGCGGCGGGATCCTTTTCCGGATCCGCCGAATAGACGCCATCGACCCGGGTTCCTTTCAGCAGCGCCGCACAGCCCATCTCCGAGGCACGTAGCGCCGCCGCGGTGTCAGTTGTGAAAAACGGGTTGCCAGTACCGGCGGCAAAGATGACAACACGCCCCTTTTCAAGGTGGCGCATCGCCCGGCGACGGATGTAGGGCTCGCACACGGCGCTGATCGGCAGGGCCGACATCACCCGCGTCGGCACGTCAAGCATTTCGAGCGCGTTCTGCATGGCCAGCGCGTTCATGACGGTGGCCAGCATACCCATATAGTCGCCGGTGGCGCGCTCCATCCCCGCAGCCGCGCCGGACACGCCGCGAAAAATATTGCCGCCACCAATGACAAGACAGGTTTCCACACCGGAAGCAATGACATCCCGCACCTCGCGGGCAACAGTGGCAACCATTTCCGGATCAATCCCATAGGCCTGCTGGCCCATCAGGGATTCACCCGAAATCTTCAGAAGAACGCGCGAATAGAGATGCTCTGATCCACCGTCCTTGTCACCGCCGTCTGTCATACCTATCCCCCGGTCAATGGCTGGACGCTAAAGGGTCAGGACAGTTGCGCTGCCACCTCGGCCGCGAAGTCTGTCTCTTCTTTCTCGATGCCCTCGCCAAGATTAAAGCGGACGAAACCGGTCAGCGCAATCTCCGCGCCAGCATCCTTGCCGGCATTGGCGACAACATCGGCAATGCGGGTCTCTCCGTCGATGACCGATGTCTGCTCCAGAAGAACAACCTCCTGATAATATTTTTTCATCCGGCCCTGCACCATCTTCTCGGCGATTTCCTGTGGCTTGCCAGAGGCCTTCGCCTGCTCGATCAGCACATCACGTTCACGCTGCACGGCTTCAGGATCGAGATCCTCAACCGACAGGCTGGCTGGCGAGGTTGCCGCGATATGCATCGCGATCTGCTTGCCAAGACCCTCCAGCGCATCGGCGCCGGCTGTCGATTCAAGCGCCACCAGAACGCCGATACGGCCAAGGCCGGGCGCGGTGGAGTTGTGCATGTAGGGAACAACGGTTCCCGAACCGACAGACATGGTGGCCATCCGGCGAAGCGACATGTTCTCGCCGATGGTGGCGATCTTGTTTGTCAGTTCATCGGCGACATTGCGGCCTGTCTCCGGATAATCGGCTGCGGCAAGCGCATCCAGATCGTCAGCGTCGAGCGCGAGTGTCGCCAGCGTCGAGGCGAATTCCTGAAATTCGGTATTGCGGGCAACGAAGTCTGTTTCGGCATTGAGTTCAATCACCGCGCCCTTCGTGCCATCCACACAAAGGGCGACAAGGCCTTCCGAGGCCACACGTCCGGATTTCTTGGCTGCTGTGGCAAGACCCTTGGTGCGCAGCCAGTCGACAGCTGCCTCCATATCACCACCGGTCTCGGCAAGCGCCTTCTTGCAATCCATCATGCCGGCGCCGGATTTTTCGCGGAGTTCCTTAACAAGTGCAGCTGTCACGCTCATCGTCATGTTCCCGTTTCAGATAAGTTGATCTATTTGTGGTTGTTACATACCAAACCGCCCCGTTTCCGGGGCGGTCAGCAAATATCTTGTCCTGCGGCAGCCCGCATTCAGCTGGCAGCTTCCTCACCATCTGTTTTGGCTTCAGCTGCAGCATCTTCTGCCGGAGCTTCCTCAGCCGGAGCTTTCTCGACCGGAGATTCCTCAGCAGGCGCCTCTGCATTCTGTTCCGGAGATTCCGGTGCAGTGGCTTCTGCTGCGGGCGCTTCCTCGGCCACAGCCGCCTCGGCCGGTGCCTCGGTTGCCTCGCCGACATCGCCGCCGCTCTTCATCAATTCGGTCTGCAGACCGTCGAGCACGGCTGCCTGCGCCAGCTCACAATAGAAGGAGATCGCGCGCATGGCATCGTCATTGCCCGGAATAATGTAATCGACACCTTCCGGCTTGGCGTTGGAATCAACGATGGCAATAACCGGAATGCCAAGTCGGTTGGCCTCCTCGACGGCGATGGCTTCCTTGTTTGTGTCGATCACGAACAACATGTCAGGAAGACCGCCCATTTCCTTGATCCCGCCAAGCGTCAGCTCCAGCTTGTCACGCTCACGGGTGAGTTGAAGGACTTCCTTCTTTGTCAGCTGGTTGATCTCGTCGCTGTCCATGCGGGCTTCAAGGTCGCGAAGACGGCGGATCGACCGCGAGACAGTCGCCCAGTTGGTCATCATGCCGCCAAGCCAGCGATGGTTCACGTAATACTGCCCGCAATTGCGTGCGGTTTCGGCGATCTTGTCAGCCGCGGCGCGCTTTGTTCCAACAAACAGGACACGACCGCCACGCGAGGTCACTTCGCTCAGCGCTTTCAGCGCCGCGTGCAGCATCGGCACGGTCTGTTGCAGATCAAGGATGTGGATCTTGTTACGCTCGCCGAAAATGAACGGCTTCATGCGCGGGTTCCAGCGACGTGTGCTGTGGCCGAAATGAACGCCAGCCTCAAGCATCTGGCGCATGGAAAAACTGGGTAGAGACATCGTAAAACTCCTGTTCTCCGGTTAAACCTCCATGCGGGGAATGAAAGGCTGTAAAGCCCTCACCGGAATGCCCCCTTGCCGACTGCTGTCGGCGGGCGCGGCCCGCATGTGTGAATTGCGCGTGGTGTACCGAAAGCGGCAAGCAAATGCAAGTCGAAATCAAGCGCCGGTCAGTGCCGGGGCAGGCGGCACTAAAGATCCTGCACTTCCAGAACGCCCGGAAGTTGACGAAGTGATTGCCGCGTCTCACCACTCAACTTGTAACGGCCGGGAAGCGTCACCCGTACCGCCTTGCCGTCGATCTCCATCTGCAGCTTCACCTCGGCCTGCCCCGGCCCATCGTCGGACAGCAGCGATTTCAAAGCTTGCAGTGGGCGGTCATCCTGCACGAAGACACCGACGCCGCCATTCCAGGCTGCGATGGCGTCATCAAGTGCCTGTACGCGCGCTGCAGTAAGGCGCGGGCCATTTTCCTCAAGCCGGAGGTTCGCCGCGACCAGAACCGGCATGTCGCTGTCGAGCAATTCCTGGCTTTCGGCCAGAATGTCGGCAAAGAAAGTCAC
Source organism: Alphaproteobacteria bacterium (assembly GCA_009920665.1). GTDB lineage: Bacteria > Pseudomonadota > Alphaproteobacteria > Puniceispirillales > Puniceispirillaceae > UBA8309. The sequence goes on from RFZL01000001.1 coordinate 43,406, forward strand.
CTCGAACATGCCGGACTGGTCGGTGAACTGCACAAAGGCGAACTTGTTGCCACGTTGCGAAATCCGCACCTGTTTCGAGGTCACCGATCCGGCAAGATGCACCCGCGGCTTGATCATGCGGGCCTCGATCATCTCGGCAAGGGCGGCGGCCGATGTGACCTGCAGCCTTTCAAGCCGCCCCACATAGCCATCCAGCGGATGCGCCGACAGGTACAGGCCAAGCGCATCGAACTCCTCGCGCAGCCTGTCCATGCCCCCCCAGTCATCGCAGGCGCGCAGCCGCACCGTATTGTCGAGCGCGTCATCGCCGCCAAACAGGCTGTCCTGGCTCGACTGCGAATCACGCCACATGGCCTCGGCATGGCCAAGCACGCCCTCGATATTCTCGATCAATTCGCGCCTGTTGCCATGCAGGCTGTCAAGCGCACCGGCGCGAATCAGATGTTCCATCTGCCGTCTGTTGGCGGCCTCGCGCGGCAGGCGCCGCAAAAAATCCGACAGGTCGGCAAAGGTGCCATTCTGCTCACGCTCCTCGACAAGCCGTGCCATCGCTTCACCGCCAACATTGCGAATGGCGCCAAGCGCATACCGGATGGATGCGGCGGCGCCATTGCGCGGTGGCTCAACCGTGAAGCTGGCGCCGGACTGGTTGACGTCAGGCGGCAATACCGGAATATCGGCGCGCTGGCATTCCTGCCTGAACGCGGCCAGCTTGTCGGTGCTGCCGGCGTCAAGCGCCATCGAGGCGGCGATGAATTCCTCCGGGTAATTGGCTTTCAGCCAGGCCGTCTGGTAGGACACCAGCGCATAGGCGGCGGCGTGTGATTTGTTGAACCCGTAACCCGCAAAGGCGGCAATCTGGTCGAACACATCCGAGGCAAGCTGTTCGTCCAGATCATTCGCCACCGAGCCGGCGATAAAGGTCTGGCGCTGCTTGTCCATTTCAGCCTTGATCTTCTTGCCCATGGCCCGCCGCAGCAGATCGGCCCCGCCAAGCGTATAGCCTGCAAGCACCCGCGCCGCCTGCTGCACCTGTTCCTGATAGATCATGATGCCGTAGGTTTCGGCCAGCACAGGTTCCAGTGCCGGATGCATGTAGGTAACCTGTGACGGGTCATGCTTGCGCGCGACGTAATGCTTGATGTTCTCCATCGGCCCCGGCCGATAGAGCGCGACGACGGCGATGATATCCTCGAACCGGTCAGGCTTCAGCCCCTTGAGGACATCCCGCATGCCAGCCGATTCAAGCTGGAACACACCAACCGTGTCACCGGCGGACAGCATCTCGAACGTCTTCGCATCATCAAGCGGGATCGAGGTAAGATCGATTTCGACCCCGCGCGCGGCCAGGAAGGTGACCGCCCGTTCCAGAACTGTCAGCGTCTTCAGCCCCAGAAAATCGAATTTCACCAGCCCGGCATTCTCAACCCACTTCATGTTGAACTGTGTTACCGGCATCGGCGAACGCGGGTCGCGATAAAGCGGCACAAGCTGGTCAAGCGGACGGTCCCCGATCACCAGACCGGCAGCATGCGTCGAGGCATGACGGAACAGACCCTCGATCTTCATCGAGGTGTTGATCAGTTCCGCCACCTGTTCATCCTCGCGGCGTTGCCGGCGCAGATCCTCCTCGCTTTCAAGCGCCTGTGCGATGGTGGTCGGGTTGGCAGGATTGTTCGGAATCAGTTTCGCGATGCGGTCAACCTGTGAATAGGGCATTTCCAGCACCCGCCCGACATCGCGGAGCGCGGCGCGCGCCTGCAGCGATCCGAAGGTGATAATCTGGGCGACACGGTCAAAGCCGTATTTCTCCTGCACATAGGCGATCACCTCATCACGCCGGTCCTGGCAGAAATCGATATCGAAATCCGGCATCGAAACGCGTTCGGGGTTGAGAAAGCGTTCAAACAACAACCCCCATCGCAGCGGGTCGAGATCGGTGACCGACAACGCCCAGGCGACAACCGATCCGGCGCCGGAGCCCCGCCCCGGCCCCACCGGAATCCCCTGTCGCTTCGCCCATTGAATGAAATCGGCAACAATCAGGAAATAGCCGGGGAACCCCATCTGATTGATCACGCCAAGTTCATAGACCAGACGCTGGCGATAGGGGGTCGCAACCTCATCACGCGCCGGCGGGTCCATGTCCGATGTGAAGACATGATGTTGCAACCGCTCTTCAAGCCCGACCTCGGATTGTCGGCGCAGTTCATCCTCTTCATTCAACCCGCTCTCGGCCTCGAAAGGTGGCAGAATGGGATCACGCTTCTCGGCGACAACGCTGCACCGTTGCGCGATGACCAGCGTGTTGTGGACCGCTTCCGGCACATCGGCAAACAGGGCCGCCATCTCATCGGCGCTCTTGAAGTAATGCTCGGCCGAGAAGCGCCGGCGATCTTCCTCGGCAAGCTTGCGACCAGTGCCTATACAGACAAGCACATCATGCGGCACTTCCATGTCGCGGGTCTCAAAACGACAGTCATTGGTGGCCACAAGCGGCAGCCCGGTCGCAAGCGCGGCATCAAGAAGGATCGGCTCGGCACGCTGCCCGGCGGCAAGGCCATGACGTTGAAGTTCGATATAGACGCTACCCGGCAGCGCAGCCGTAAGCGCGGCAAGACGTTCGTCGACGAGGCTCGTCTGGCCGTCCGCCGCCGGCTTGCCGACAAACCCGTTCTCGCTGCCGCCGGTGAGCAGGATTACCCCCTCACCGGCAGCCGCCAGTGAGTCCAGCGCGATCACCGGATCGTCACCACCCTCGACCGATAGCAAGGCTGCCGAATTCAACCGGCAGAGGGTTGCATAGCCAGCCTCCGTCTGCGCCAGCAGCACGACCTCGCCACTGCCGCGATCATCAGCGAGCAGACATTCAAGGCCGATGATCGGCTGCACGCTGGCCTGCATCATGATCTGCGAGAATTCCAGTGCGCCAAACATGTTATTGGTGTCGGTGATCGCCACGGCAGGCTGCGAATCGGCCGTGGCCAGCGCCGCCAGCTGCTTCAGCCGAAGCGTCGACTCCGCCAGTGAATAGGCTGAATGCACACGAAGATGCACGAAGGATGATGGCATGGGATCCGGTCCGGCAATACTGTTCCGCAGCAGGATATCGCAGCGCGCCGCCCCGGCAAACCGCTTTTGGCGCATCAGCGAGGGTGAATGTCTCCGAGTTCGGCGATCTTGCCGTCCCTGATGGTCAGACGCCTGTCCATTGTCATGGCAAGCCGTTCATTATGCGTCACGATCAGAGCCGCCGCACCGGTGCCCCGCACGATTTTCTGAAGATGCTTGAACACGTCATCGGCCGTTTCGGGATCAAGATTGCCAGTCGGTTCGTCAGCCAGCAGCACGCGCGGCGCGTTTGCGACAGCCCGCGCGATGGCGACACGCTGCTGCTCGCCGCCAGACAGCGCCCCGGGACGATGCTCGCGCCGGTCGGCCAGACCTACCATGCCGAGAAGCTGTTCGGCGCGCGCCTCTGCCTCTCCGCGCGCCAGTCCGGCCAGCATCTGCGGGATCATGACATTTTCCAGCGCCGAGAATTCGGGCAGTAGACGGTGGAACTGGAACACGAATCCGACATGGCTTCCGCGAAGACGCCCGCGTTTGCGGCTACCAAGAGCGCCTGTCGGCGTGCCGTCGATGATCACCTCGCCAGCGCTCGGCCGCTCCAGAAGGCCGGCGATGTTCAACAGGGTCGACTTGCCGGAACCGGAAGGCCCGACAAGCGCCGTCATCTCGCCGCCCCTGGGCAAGAAATGACAATGCCAGCGCCATCGCGATGACCAGCCCGACCTCGGTTGGATTGACCTGCGCCGGCAGGGTCGACAGGAAATAGATCTCGGCGGCAAAGAGCTCCGCTCCGGAAATCGATTCTATAAAGCCCTGGATCGACCCGATCTGCCAGCAGAACAGCAGCCCCAGAACGGTGCCGGCCAGTGTGCCGATGACGCCGATGCTGGCGCCGGTCATCAGGAAGATGCGGATGATGGTACCGGCCCCCGCGCCCATCGTTCGCAACACCGCGATATCGGCGTGTTTCGAGCGGACAAGCATGATCATTGAGGAAATGATGTTGAAGGCGGCGACCAGAATGATCAGCGTCAGGATCAGGAACATCACATTGCGTTCGACGCGCAGCGCGTTGATGAAGGTGCGGTTACGCTGCAGCCAGTCAAAGGCCCGCAGATCACCCTTCAGCCGGTCGGCCACCAGAACGCGGATATTGGCGATGTTCTGGGGATCTGCCGTATAGATCTCCAGCCCCGACGCGCGATCCTTCATGCCCAGGAACTCGCCGGCCATAACAAGTGGCATGAAGACAAAACTGTTGTCATATTCATGCATCCCGACATCGAAAATACCGGCCACCCGGAATGTGCGCCTCTTGGGAAGCGTGCCGAAGGCGGTGGCCTCGCCACGGGCCGCCGTCAGGGTGATGGTGTCGCCTACCTGCGCGCCTGTCTTGAAAGCCATGCCCTTGCCGATCAACACGCCCTCGCCATCGCGAAAAGCGGCGATGGTCGGCTTGTCGAGCGCGTCCCAGAGCGGCCGTCGCGCCGCCAGGTCCGACCACCGGACACCGCGAATGACCGCGCCGATATTGACCTTGGCGCGGGTCACCATCACCTGCCCCTCAATCTGCGGGGTGACGGCGATGACACCGGGAATTTCGGCAAGCGTCAGAGACAGATCGTCGAAATTCTCGATTCCGCGATTTTCAGCGGCATAGACGCCGACATGGCCGTTCAGCCCCAGGATTCGCCCGATCAGCTCGGCCCGGAATCCATTCATGACCGACATCACGATGATCAGTGTCGCCACGCCGAGGGTGATGCCGGCTAGCGAGAACCAGGCGATGACGGAAATGAATCCCTCCGCCCGGCGCGCCCGCATATAGCGCATGGCCAACAACCGCTCGACAGGGGAAAACAGGCGCATCAGGGTCCTTTCATCATGGCGTCTTGGCAGGAACCGCGCCTGCCCGGCCTTCTAAATGGCGTCACCGGTCACCATGGTGAGAGCGGAATCTGGCGAAACTTCGACACGTTCACCCGTCGCCCGGTTCTTGACCTCGACAACACCATTCGCCATGCCACGCGGCCCGATCACGATCTGCCACGGGATACCAATCAGATCAATGCTGGCAAGCTTTGCGCCAGGGCGTTCATCCCGGTCATCAAGCAGCGGGTCGCACCCGGCGCCGGCAAGGCGGGAATAGATATCCTCGGCGCAGGCCGAGCAAGCCCCGTCATCGGGCTTCAAATTGATCACGGCGACATCGAACGGCGCCACCGCGCGCGGCCAGATGATGCCCTTGTCATCATGGCTTGCCTCGATAATGCCGCCGACAAGGCGCGACACGCCGATGCCGTATGACCCCATATGGACCGGCACACTGACCCCGTCGGGACCGGCCACCGTCGCCCCCATGGCGGCAGAATATTTCTCGCCGAAATAGAAAATATGCCCGACCTCGATACCGCGGAGACTCATCAGATCGTCAACCGCGACAGGACAGTCCGCCGGGTCATGCTTTTCATCGGCCCGCGCATAGAGCGAGGTGAAACGGTCGACAACAGGCTGCAGATCCTCGTCATAATCGACGCTGGTGACGAGATCGGCGTTCAGCCAGTCCTTGTGGAAATAGACGCCGCTCTCGCCGGTCTCGGCAAGAATGATGAATTCATGGCTCATATCGCCGCCGATCGGGCCGGTCTCGGCCTCCATCGGGATCGCCGTCAACCCCATGCGGGCAAAGGTCTTGAGATAGGACACGAACATCCGGTTATAGGCCGTGCGGGCGCGGTCGGCATCAAGATCGAATGAATAGGCATCCTTCATCAGGAATTCACGGCCCCGCATGATTCCGAAGCGTGGCCTGACCTCGTCGCGGAACTTCCACTGGATATGGTAAAGATTGAGCGGCAGCGCCTTGTAGCTGCGAACATGCGTACGAAAGATATCGGTAACCTGCTCCTCGTTCGTCGGCCCGTAGAGCATATCACGGTCATGACGGTCACGGATGCGGAGCATTTCCGCACCATAATCATCATAGCGGCCCGATTCCTGCCACAGCTCGGCAGGCTGGATCGTCGGCATCATGATTTCGAGGGCGCCGGCGCGGTTCTGCTCCTCGCGCACGATCTGCGCGATCTTGTCGAGAACCTTCTTGCCAAGCGGAAGCCAGGAATAGATACCGGCGCTTGATTGCTGGATCATGCCGGCACGCAGCATCAGCCGGTGCGAGGCAATCTGCGCCTCCTTGGGCGTTTCCTTGAGAAGCGGCAGAAAATAGTGGCTGAGACGCATGAAGCGGACCTTTCAATCGGGTGGTGCCGGCCGCGCCAATCTAAGGCGATGCCCGGCCCGATGCAAGCCGCCCTCTTCCGCATCGATCCCGGAACGATCCCAGCCCGGCCATGGGTGGAAAAGCTGATATCATCCTGTTGCATTGCGTCCCGTCCCGATGGTGTCTATATCTCGGTAGCTTTTTGGTCACGCATCTCCTGCGCGGTGGCGTGCCATCGGTGCCGTACCATTGCCAAGACATGGAGTCGAGATGAGCAGAGGTCAATATCCGGCCACGCGCATGCGCCGGAACAGGATGAAAGCGTTCTCCCGCCGTCTGGTTGCGGAGACCCGCCTTGGCGTCGATGACCTGATCTGGCCGATGTTCGTGATCGAGGGCAACGATACGGCCGAACCGGTGGATTCGATGCCGGGTGTGATGCGCCTCAGCATCGACCGTCTGGTCGCACAGGCCGGCGAAGCGGTCGCGCTTGGCATTCCCGCGATCGCCATCTTTCCATCACTGGATGCCTCGCTAAAAGACGCCGACGGATCACAGGCGTGTGACGGTGACAACCTTGTCTGCCGGGCAGTACGCGCCGTAAAAACAGCGTGCCCCAAGCTTGGCATTGTCTGCGATGTCGCGCTCGATCCGTTCACCGATCATGGCCATGACGGTGTTTTCCGCGACGGCGAGATCGCCAATGACGCAACCGTTGAAATACTTTGCGAGCAGGCCGTTCATCAGGCGAATGCCGGCTGTGACATCATCGCGCCGTCCGACATGATGGATGGCCGCGTGGCCGCCATTCGCGCGGCACTGGATGATGCCGGGCACGAGAATGTGCAGATCATGTCCTATGCGGCAAAATACGCGTCCGCTTTCTATGGTCCGTTCCGCAGCGCCGTGAAGGCCGGTTCGCTCGCCGGCAAGGATGGCAAATCCACCTACCAGATGGACCCGGCCAACAGCGACGAGGCGATGCACGAGATCGCACTGGACCTACAGGAGGGCGCCGACATGGTGATTGTCAAGCCGGGCATGCCCTATCTCGACATCCTGACCCGCGCCAAGGCTGAATTCGGTGTCCCCTGCATTGCCTATCAGGTGTCGGGTGAATATGCGATGATCATGTCCGCCGGACAGCAGGGATGGCTTGATGAGGAGCGGGTGATGATGGAAAGCCTGATCGCCTTCAAGCGTGCCGGCGCCGACGCTGTTCTGACCTATTTCGCACCCCGTATCGCGCGCCTGCTGGGCGCGCAGCCGGACTGACGCGATACTCGCACCATCTACCGGAGGACAGAAACATGACAGTCTCCGCCACCGACATCCAAAACGCATCCGAACGGCTTGAAGGACACATTATCCGCACACCGTTCGTGCCGGCACCGGCGCTGTCCGGGCTGCTTGGCTGCGACATCAGGCTGAAGCTGGAAAATCTCCAGCACACCTCTTCGTTCAAGGCGCGTGGCGCCTTTATCGCCATGCAGGCGCTGTCCGATGAGGCGCGCAGGCGTGGCGTCATCACAATGTCGGCCGGCAACCACGCGCAGGCTGTTGCCTATCATGCAAGGCAGATGGGCATTCCGGCGGTGATCGTCATGCCGGCGCAGACGCCGTTCGCCAAGGTGTCGCGGACCCGCGCGCATGGTGCCGAGGTGGTGCTGGAAGGCCGCAACCTGAATGAATGCGAGGGCCTTGTCAGCCGTATGATGATGAGCTGGTGATGATGGGCCAGGGATCGGTCGGGCTGGAGATGCTGAGCGAGGATGACACGCTTGAAGCACTCGTCGTTCCCATCGGTGGCGGCGGTTTGATCGGCGGCATCGCCACCATTGCCCGTGAGATGCGCCCGAATATCAGGATCTACGGCGTCCAGACCGAACTGTACCCGGCCATGAAGCTTGCCGTGGCCAACAAGGATATCGCCTGTGGCGGTGAAACCCTGGCCGAGGGGATCGCCGTCAAGAAGCCCGGCGGTGTCACAAGGCCGGTTGTCGCCGATCTAGTCGATGACATCCTGCTGGTGAATGAACAGTCACTTGAATGGGCCGTTGGCAGTCTGATCGAACAGCAGCGCATTGTCGCCGAGGGTGCCGGTGCCGCCGGCATTGCCGCCCTTTACCAGCATCGCGCGGTCTTTGCCGGCAAGAAGGTCGGCGCCGTAATCTGTGGCGGCAATATCGACCCGCGCCTGCTGGCCTCGATCCTGAACCGCAACATGGCAAGCGACGGAAGGCTGGCGCGACTGCGGATCGATATCTCCGACGAGCCGGGCATGCTGGCCGCGATCACCGCATCGATCGGGCGTTGCGGTGGCAACATTGTCGAAATCTACCACCAGCGGTTGTTCTATGATGTGCCGGCGAAACTTGCAAAGATCGACGCCGTAATCGAGACGCGGGGGCCCGAGCATGTAGACGAAATCATCACCGATCTGAAGTCGGCCAGCTTCATTGTCCACCAGATGGATGACAGTTCCGGCGGTTAATTGCCGGGTGCGGCATCTGTTGCCTTGCCCTTGCCACGAAAACAGGACAGCCTTGCAGCATGGATCAGGACAAGCGACTTCATCAGCTGCCGCCGCTCCAGATGCGGCTCAGCATGCGATCGGACTGCCCCTATATCAGCGGCCGGACGGAACAGCGTGTCGCCGTCGATATCTCGGAAAACCCGACCCTTCACGACGAGTTGGCGAGGGCCGGGTTCCGGCGGGTTGAAAACTGGGTCTACAAGCCGGTCTGCCCGCAATGCCAGGCCTGCCTTCCCTGGCGGGTTGCCGCCGCGCAATTCAGGCCGGGCCGTAATTTGTCCCGCATCAAGCGAACGAACCGCGACCTGACACGATCCATCGGCTCGATCCGCCCGACAAATGAGCAATATCAGCTGTTCCTTGCCTATATTCGCGGGCGACATCATGACGGTCAGATGGCCAATATGGGACGTGATGATTTCATCGCGATGATCGAGAACAGCCCGATCGAAACATTCGTCGTCAATTATCGCGATGATGACGGACGGCTTGTCGGCTCCGTTCTTGCCGATGTGCAGGAAGACGGGCTGAGCGCCGTCTATTCCTTCTTCGATCCGGACCAGGCGGCGCGCTCACTCGGCACCTTCATGATCCTTGACCTGATTGATTATGCGCAGGAACACGGCATGCCCTGGCTCTATCTCGGCTATTACGTGCCGGGAAGCCAGAAGATGATGTACAAGGCACGCTTCCAGCCAGCCGAGGTCTTCATCGACGGGCGTTGGCGTCCCTATGACGGGGCCGGCTGACCCCGCCTCCGATCGGCGCATCATTCAGGCAGACTTTCAGGTGAACCGCGCCGGACGCGGAAATCCTGTCGGCGGCATCTTGCCGGCACCGGCGCGCTTGCCAAGCCAGTTTGTCAGATCGGTTTCGGTGCGGGTACGCCCGCCGCCGGCCTTCCATGACAGGCCCTTTTCGGAACTGTAGACGGTCACATCGGCGAGCCCGCCATCCTTGAAACGCTGCAGGATGACACCCTTGCCACGGGTCATTTCCGGCACTTCGGCCAGCGGGAAAACCAGAAGCTTGCGATTGACCCCGACGGTGGCAACCATATCGCCATCAGCGACGCAGCAGGCGACCGCCCGTGCCGTGCCGGAGATGTTCAGCACCTGCTTGCCGGAGCGTGTCTGCGCCAGCGCCGCCTCGGTCGGCACGACAAGGCCGTGACCGGTGCTGGCAGCTACAAGAAGCCTCTGGCCTTCAGCCTTCAGCAGGCGCACGATATCGACGTCGGCGGGAAGATCGACCATCAGGCTGACCGGCTCACCAAAGCCACGCCCACGCGGCAGCTTGTCACCGGACAGCGTGTAGAAGCGCCCATTCTCGGCAAACAGCAGGATCTTGTCCGTCGTCTCGGCATGAAGGACAAAGGCCGGGCCATCGCCCTCCTTGTATTTGAACTCGGAATCAAGCTCCTGATGTCCTTTCATGGCGCGGATCCATCCCTTTTCTGAGCAGATCACGGTGATCGGCTCACGCTCCACGAGGATCTCGGCGGCATCAAGGTCGATCTCCGGCGCCTCCGCGCAATCAGTGCGACGGTTGTCGGACGACACAAAGCTTGCCTTCATCTCGCGGATTTCGGCTGTGATCCGCTGCCATTGCAGCGACTCATCGCCGACAAGCGCGGCAAGCTCCTCCCGTTCGGCGATCAGGCTGTCGCGTTCGGCCTTCAGGGCCATTTCCTCAAGCCGGCGCAATGAGCGCAGCCGCATGTCGAGGATCGCCGTTGCCTGTGCGTCGGTCAACGAGAAGCGTTCGATCAGGCTGGCCCGCGGATTGTCAGCCTCGCGGATGATGGCGATCACCTCGTCAAGATTGAGGAATACCACGAGATAGCCTTCCAGCACCTCCAACCTCGCCTCGATCTTGCCAATGCGGAAATTCGAGCGTCTGACCAGCACGACGCGACGATGCGCCAGCCAGGCATTCAACGCCTCGCGAAGCGTCATCACGCCGGGGCGCCCGTCGGCGTCGAGAACGTTCAGGTTCAGCGGCACCCGGCTTTCAAGATCGGTCAGCTTGAACAGGCTCTCCATCACAACCTCGGGCTCGAGACGCCGTGACTTCGGCTCCAGAACGATCCGGATATCCTCGGCTGATTCGTCCCGGATATCGGCAAGAAACGGCAGCTTCTTGGCCTGCAGCATGTCCGCCATCCGTTCGATCAGGCGGGATTTCTGCACCTGATAGGGAATTTCGGTGACGGCAATCTGCCAGCCACCCCCCTTTTCCTTCTCCACCGACCAGCGGGCCCGCACCCGAAACCCGCCACGACCGGTGGCGTAGGCCTCGCGGATGGTGTCGACCGGCTCAACCAGCACCCCTCCAGTGGGAAAATCAGGGCCGCGGACATATTGCAGCAACGTGTCGACCGAGGCATTCGGGTGCTTGATCAGGTGCAGCGCGGCATCGGCAAGTTCGATGATGTTGTGCGGCGGGATTGAGGTCGCCATGCCAACGGCGATCCCCTGCGCGCCATTTGCCAGAAGGTTCGGGATTCCCGCCGGCAACAGGCTCGGCTCCTCGGACTCACCGTCATAGGTCGGCCGGAAATCGACCGTGTCCTCGTCGATGCCGTCAAGAAGACGCTGCGCCACCTCGGTCATCCGTGCCTCGGTATAGCGCATCGCGGCGGCGTTATCGCCATCGATATTGCCGAAATTGCCCTGCCCGTCGACCAGCCGGTAGCGCATCGCGAATTCCTGCGCCAGGCGCACCATCGCGTCATAGATCGCGGCATCACCATGCGGGTGGAACTTACCCATGACGTCGCCGACCACCCGCGCCGATTTCTTGAACCCCTGATCGGGATCGAGGCGAAGCTGGCGCATGGCGTAGAGAAGCCGGCGATGCACCGGCTTCAGCCCGTCACGGACATCGGGGAGCGAGCGCGAGGTAATGGTCGACAGCGCATAGGCGAGATAGCGTTCGCTCAACGCCTCCGAGAACGCCGTATTGACGATCCGGCCATCATCCTCGACTGTCACGTCATCGCTCATCTGCGGTCCACTCCTCGATTACATTTTCACGGCCACAATGCCGGGACTCGGACAATGCCAGGACCCGGACACCGGGCCGACATGTCACATTACCAGGATATGGGCGGTTTTATAGCGTGGAACCCCCATATAGGCCAGCCACCATATCGGCCAGTCGACGCCGCTGCGGGGGCAGATCGACATGGTAGGACGCGAACACCCGGCGCTCCAGAAAATGCCCGGTCAGCGCCAGGCCGGCATCAAAATCATGGCGGTTGCAGGCGACACCGCCAAGAAAGCGGGGCAGAGCCAGCATGCGGCCGGCGAACTCACCAGCCTCCCCCTCGGCGACAGCGCGTCCTGATTTCGGGCTGACATGGGCCAGCCTGCCGGTCTGTCCGGTCACGGCGCAATGTTCCAGATCAAGGCTGAACCCGACCGATTGCAACAGGCCAAGCTCCCAGCGGATATAGCCTTCAAGCCAGCGATTGTCAGGATCCTCGATCCGCAGAAGCTGCAGCAGCGCCCCGGTGGCCTCGAACAGCACCGGTTGCGCCTCGCGTTCGGGAAGGCTGCCATCCAGCAACGCGCAGGCCGCGGCAATGGCGGCAAGTCGCAGCGGATCATCAAGAAGCAGCGCCGTTACCGGCTCGTCAAGCTCGATCGAGAATTGACCAAGCTGTTCCGACAGGCGGGCGCGCCAGCTGGCACGGACCAGATTGCCGGGCTGCAGGACGCCGCGCATCCTTGCCGAGCTGGCCCCGCGGACAAGACCGGCATGGCGTCCCTGTGTCGGTGTCAGAAGACTGACAAGCGCGCTGTTCTCGCCATAGGGACGCACCGATAGAACCAGTGCCTCCTCAACCCATTCAGGCATTATAATCGAGGTCCCAGACCGAATAGCGGGCGGCGTCATCCATCCAGTCCTTGCGCACCTTGACGTGGCTCATCAGATGGATGCGCCGTCCAAGCGCCTCTTCAAGTTCGATTCGCGCCGCCATCCCGATCCGCCGGATGGTCGCCCCCCGCTTGCCAAGGATGATCCCGCGATGGCCCTCACGCGCCACATAGATCGACAGGCGCACAGTGGCGCTGCCATCATCCAGCTCTTCCCATTTCTCGGTCTCGACCGTCAGCTGGTAGGGAAGCTCCTGATGCAGATTGAGGAACAGCTTCTCGCGCATGATTTCGGCCGCCAGCAGCCGCATCGGCATATCCGACAGATCATCCGGATCGAACAGATACGGGCCCGGCGGCATCCTGCCGGCCAGCCAGTCCCGCAGATCGTCGATGCCGTTGCCGGTGGTGGCTGACACCATGAAAACACGCTCGAACTCGCACATCCGCGACAACTCGTCAGCACGCTCCAGCAGCCGCTCCTGTGGGGCCAGATCGATCTTGTTCAGCACCAGCGACGCGCGGCGGCCCGATTGTGCCAACTCCTCGACAATGCGTGCCGTATCCTCGTCGATCTCGCGCCTTGCGCAATCATGGAGAAGCAGCAGCACATCGCCATCCTCGGCGCCTTTCCAGGCCGCGCTGACCATGGCGCGGTCAAGCCGGCGCTTTGGCTGAAAGATGCCGGGCGTGTCGATGAAGATGATCTGCGACGCACCCTCCATGGCAATGCCGCGGACACGTGATCGCGTCGTCTGCACCTTTGGCGTCACGATGGATACCTTGGTGCCGACCATGGCGTTCATCAGAGTCGATTTGCCGGCATTCGGCGCACCAATCAGGGCGACAAACCCGGCGCGTGTACCGATATCCGCATCGTCAGTCATCGCCGTGCCCCCCACTTTCAATCACCGCCAGAAGTCGTGCCGCGGCGCGTTGCTCGGCCTGTTTGCGCGACCCGGCACTTGCCTCGATTTCGGCAAAGCCATCGATTGAGACAGCATAGGTCATTTCTGGCGCGTGGTCGGGGCCGCTTCGCGTCACAAGCCGGTAATGCGGCAGGGCAACGCCCCTGCTCATGGCGAATTCCTGAAGACGTGATTTGGCATCCTTGTCATCCTTTGCGGGCGCATCCGCATCGATTTGCCAGTACGTCATGACCAGCTCCCGCACGGGCGCCATGCCACCATCAAGATAGATCGCCGCCACCAGGCTTTCGACAACATCGGACAGGATCGACTCATTGGCCGTGACATCCATGCCGCTCTGCACCCTGATATGCGCCGCCAGGCCCAGCTTGCGTGCCACATCGGCCAGGGTGGACTGCCGTGCCGCAGCGTGAAAGCGAAGCGACAACCCGCCTTCATCATCCTCCGGATGGGCAGCGTGAAAATGCGTTGCCAGGACAAGCCCCAGAACGCGATCACCGAGAAACTCCAGCCTTTCATAGGTGACGCCCTGCACCTTCGCGCTGGAATGTGTGAGCGCCTCGACCAGCAGATCGCGGTCCGCAAAACTGTGCCCGATAGTGGCCTCAAGCCCGGACAGATCCTTGTCCTGCGCGCGCAAGCCGGTCAAGTAATCCCATCCCCGATACGGCCATAGCGGATCGCGAAGGGCCATTTCCAGACCTGCCACCAGCGCGACGTGCCATTGTGGCTGAAGAACAGGAACTGCGCCTTGCCAATCAGGTTCTCGAACGGGACCATCCCGACAGACGGTGTGCGGCTGTCATTCGAATTGTCGCGATTGTCACCCATCATGAAGAAATGTCCGGCGGGAACGACATAGGTGCGGGTATTGTCGAGCATGCCGCCATCGGTCATCTCGCGAATGTGATGCATGCTGCCTTCCGGCATGGTTTCGACGTAGTCATCATATTTCATCACCCTGACGCCATCGGTAGCGGTGCCGATATCGGCATGCTGGCGCCGCACGGCTTTATTATTGATGTGCAATATGCCACCGCGCACAGAGATTTCATCGCCGGGAAGGCCGACCACGCGCTTGATAAAGGCCACCGATTCATTTTTCGGTTGCCGGAACACGACAACGTCCCCGCGATCCGGCTCATCCCCGAAGATGCGGCCGTCAAACGGCACAAGGCCAAGCGGCAGCGAATAGCGGGAATAGCCATAGGAAAATTTCGAAACGAACAGATAATCACCGACTTTCAGCGTCGGAATCATCGATCCGGAGGGGATGTTGAAGGGTTCAAACAGAAGCGTGCGGAAGCACAGCGCCAATGCGCCAGCGATGATGATGGTACGGAATGGCTCGAAGCTCTTGTCTTTTTTCTTCGTACTCATACGGCTCAACCGGGTCCCGTTTCAATTATATAACTTGCTGTCATGCAACTTGCTGTCATGGTAACTGTCTTTGCGCCGAAATCACGACAAAGGCGACCGCATAGGGCGGCTCGTCGCTGATCGACAGGCTGGCCGTCGCGTTATACCCCCGAGGTGTCAGCCTCTCAAGCGCCGTTTTGCACCGCCCGGTCAGCAGCAGTTCGGGCGCGCCGCCAGCACGATTGGCAATTTCGGCGTCACGCCAGCCCATGCCATCGATACCTGACCCGCTCAACGCCTTGTAAACAGCCTCTTTGGCGGCAAAACGTTTGGCGAAATACAGACCCGGCTCCCCGCGCAAATCCGCGGCAGCGCGCTCGGCATCGGTGAATATGCGGTCAAGGAACCGGTCACCGAAACGCGCAATCGAACTGTTGATCCGGCGCGCATCGACAATATCTGTCCCGATACCGAGGATCACGGGGTACGCGCCTCATCCATCAAACGGCGCATCCTGCCAATGGCCGCATCAAACCCGACAAACAGGCTCTCGCCCATCAGGAAATGTCCGATATTCAGCTCATGCATTTGCGGAATAGCGGCGATGGCGCCAACCGTGTCGTAATCAAGCCCGTGCCCGGCATGGCATTCCAGCCCCAGCGAGTCGGCAAGCGCCGCCGCCTCGGCAATGCGCGCCAGCTCGGACGCGCGTGATGCGGCATCATGGCAATAGCGGCCGGTGTGAAGCTCGACAATATCCGCGCCAACCGCGGCGGCAGCGCGAATTTCAGCCTCGCTTGCCTCGATGAACAGCGACAGTCTGATCCCGTCATCCCTGATCCGGTTGAAAAACGGCGTCAGTTCGGCTTCACGGCCGGCGACGGCAAGCCCGCCCTCGGTCGTCACTTCCTCGCGGCGTTCCGGCACGATACAGGCAGCGTTAGGACGGACCTCGCAAGCGATATCAACCATTTCTCCGGTTGCCGCCATCTCGAAATTCAGTGGCAGGGAAATGGCGTCTTTCAAGGCGCGGATGTCCGCGTCGCGGATATGGCGCCGGTCTTCGCGAAGATGCGCCGTGATGCCGTCGGCACCTGCCGCCTGCGCCGCCAACGCGGCACGTACGGGGTCCGGATTGTCACCGCCACGGGCATTGCGAAGGGTCGCAACATGATCAATGTTCACGCCAAGGCGAAGGGTGTTTTGGTTCATTGGCCAGTCTCGCTTTTCCCTTTTCCGGGGGGCTTCGCATTGCCGGTTTCATTTGCTTCAGGTCTGTTGCCCACAGATCCAGCGTCAGCTGTCCCAGTCTGCCTGTTGTCATTCTCCGGCGACAGACCGGCCCGCCGCAGACGCGCCGCCGCCAGACGCTTCACGCGATGCCGACGCCAGCCGTCTACCGCCCAGTAGGTCAAGCCGAAGCCGGCAAACCACGCAATCGTGCCGAGGAAAAGACAGCCGACAATGATCGGCGTGAACAGCGCCCCGATCAAGGCGGCCGGGTCGGCGATAAAGGCCGCCATAAAGGAGGGAAGCGTGTCACCGATCGATTTTACCGAACCACCGAACTCGGTGATGATGAAGGCGCCAACCCGGTAATCAACGTAGAAGAACAGCGGAAATGTCCATGGATTGCCGATGAAAGTGGCAAACAGGCACGCCAGAAGATTGCCCCGGGTCAGATAGGCAAGCATCATCCCGACCAGAAGGTGCAATCCCAGAAACGGGGTGAAGGAGACCGCAACGCCCCAGGCCGCGCCGATGGCAATCGACAGGGTTGATCCCGGCATCCGCTTGATACGCTGGATCAGGTAGGAAAACAGACGTCCAAAACCCCTTGCCGGCCAGACGATACTGCGGACCCGGTCAAACCTGGATTGGGCGCGACGGCGTTTGAACATGGGGGTCCCGATTGATTAAGGTGGTTATCGCCGGTTCTCACAAACGGCGATCAGGCAGAAATGGCATCCGGCTCACAGGCTGTCGGCGCGTTCCACGCTCTCTACATATTTGTTCGCCTGCAGAACCGCAATAATGGCCCGCATATGTTCAACGTCTTTAACTTCCAGGTCCAGTTCAAAACGGAAGAAATCGGGGTTGCGGTCAGCCAGGTGGATATTCGAGATGTTTCCGCCCTGCTGGCTGATTACCGTGGCAAGCGACGCCAGTGATCCGGGCTCGTTCGTCAGCACTGTATTCAACCGGCCACTGACACGGCGCAGGCTGTCCTTGTCCCATGAAACATCCAGCCACAGTTCCGGCGCGTCGGAAAACTTGCTGAGGGTCGAGCATCCGACCTTGTGGACGGTAATCCCCTTGCCGGTCGTGAAAATACCGACAATGGCCTCACCCGGCAGCGGATGGCAGCATCGTGCGATGGTCACGGCGGTGCCGGCATCATCACCGTCAATTTTCAGTTTCGGATGTCTGGGGGTCTCGCGCTTGCGACCCTTCCGCCCCCTGCTGTCATCGACAACAATGTCCGGGTGCAGCCGTTCAAGAACACGGATCGGTTGCAATCTGTCCTCACCAACAAGCGCAAACACCTCTTCAACCCTGGTAACACCGAACGCCGACAGCGACTGTTCGAGCGCACGGCTACGAAATGGACGGTCATGTTCGCGGAATGTTTTTTCGATCAGCGCCCGGCCAATGCGGCTGAATTCCGTCACCCGCTGCGCGCGGTGGAACCGGCGGATGGCCGATTTCGCGCGGCCAGTCTTGACAAAACTTTCCCATTCCGCGCGCGGCTTTGCCTGATTTGACGTCAGGATATCGATCTGGTCACCATTCTGGAGTTCGGTGGCCAGTTGCCGGGTCTTACCATTGATTCGAACACCGACACAGGTCTCGCCAATCTGCGTATGCACCGCATAGGCGAAATCCACCGCCGTAGCCCCGCGTGGCAGGGCGATCAGATCACCGCGCGGCGTGAAGCAAAATACCTGATCATGATAGAGATCCATCTTGGTATGTTCGAGAAATTCATCGGCGCCGGCATCCTCGTCGAGCAGACCGACAAGCTCCTGCACCCACTTGTATTTACGCGGGCTGGTATCCTGCTTTCCATCCTTGTAGTGCCAGTGCGCGGCAACGCCATGTTCGGCGACCCGGTGCATCTCGGGCGTCCGGATCTGAACCTCGATCCGGTGGTTCTGCGGGCCGAGGAGTCCGGTATGAAGCGACCGGTATCCATTCCTCTTCGGGGTTGAGATATAATCCTTGAACCGGCCCATCACCGTTGGGTAATTCTGATGCAGCTGGCCAAGCCCGCGATAGCACTCCTCAACGGTGGGAACCAGAACCCGAAAGGCGACGATGTCGGCCAGCTGATCCATCGTGACAGCCTTTGTCTGCATCTTCCGCCAGATGGAATAGGGTGATTTGAGGCGGCCGGTGACACTGCATTCGATACCAATCTGCTCCAGCGTCGCCTGCAATTCGACCGAAATCGTGGGAATGGTGATTTCCGCTTCGGAGGTCAGGAATTCGAGCCTTGTCAGAATGCTCTGGCGCATGTCGCCATTCAGCACCTCGAACGCGCTGTCCTCAAGCTCGGTCTGAATCTTTGTCAGCCCGATCCGTTCGGCAAGCGGCGCATATATATCCATCGTCTCGCGCGCGATCCTGACCTGCTTCTCCGGCTTCGGGATGAAGGACAGCGTGCGCATGTTGTGTGTACGGTCGGCCAGTTTGACCAGCAGCACCCGCACATCCTCGCTCATTGCCAAAAGCAGCTTGCGAAAATTCTCGGCCTGGGCGCTGCTTGGCAGCGTCTTGATCGCAAGCCGGCTCAGCTTGGTCACACCATCGACAAGCTGCGCCACGTCACCACCAAATTCACCGTCAAGGGTCTGCAACGTTACATCGCAATCCTCGACAGTGTCATGAAGCAGCGCCGTAATGATGCTCTCTTCGTCGAGATGCATATCCAGCAGAATATTGGCCACGGCTATCGGATGGGTGAAATAGGGCTCGCCGGAGGCGCGCATCTGGCCGTCATGCGCCTTGCGGCCGAATTCAAACGCCCGCAGCAATCGGTCGGCATCGACCGCCGCGTGGTAGGCACGCATTTTTTCAATAATGGGATCAGCCGTTCCGATCATCGCCCCGTCGACCATTGCAGCGCCGGCAAAACGCTGTGATCGCGCATGTCCGGCGTTCGAGGCTTAATCTTCGCCTGTCACCTGTGACAGGTCAACATCCTCAAATCCGGGCTCACTGTCAGTGGCCGTGCTGACATGCATGCCGGCCTCGGCGCCCTCGGCCTCGCTGTAGTCGCCGATCATTTCCGAAAGATCCACATCGACACCCGCCTCGCCCTCGACAAGCATCTCGGGCTCTTCCTGCGCGGAAAGTCGCTGCAGCTTTTTCACGATGCCTTCATTGAGCCCGCCAAAATCGACCGACTCGGCCGCGATTTCACGAAGCGCAATCACCGGATTCTTGTCATTGTCACGCTCAAGGGTCGGCAGGTCACCCTTCATGATGCCCCGTGCCCGCTGCGCGGCCGTCATCACGAGATCAAACCTGTTGGGGATTTTCTCGATACAGTCTTCTACGGTTACACGTGCCATGCTGGTCTCCCGTCTTCGCGCCGGACCCGCACCATCGAGACGAAAACGCATCGTGGGACAGGTCGGCAGCACCCGGTGTTTGAAACAGATCGGTGATGTAACGCAAATCAGGCCGGCGTGCAAGTCGAACTGTGCGATCTGCCCGCCTGACTCCGGGGCCTGACTCCGGGGCCTGATCGCGGGGCCTGATCGCGGGGCCTGATCCCGGGGCCTAGTCTGACATGCGCCGGATCATCTGTTCTTCCGGCAGCACGGCAACCAGATCGCCGATCCCCCGGCCCGTCACCGGATGAACATAATCGGGAGCCACATCCTGCAGGGGCAACAGCACAAAGGCACGCTGATGCATGCGCGGGTGCGGCAGGGTAATGCGGTCATCAGCATGCTGCACACGCCCAAAATCCAGGAGATCAAGATCAAGTACCCGCGCTTCATTTCTGACCTGCCTGACACGCCCGAATTCGGTCTCGATGCGGTGCAGTCCCTGCAAGGTGTCATGCATCGAAAGCGACGTGCGGGCGGCGATCACTGCGTTGACAAACCAGGGCTGGTCTGTCAGCGGCACTGGCGCGGTTTCAAACCAGGCGGACACATGGACAATCTCGATGCCGATGGCAGGAAACCGCGCGATCGCCGCCTCGCAGCCGCCACGGGGAGTCTCGAAACCGTCAGGTACAAGGTTGGCGCCGATCCCGATCAAGATATCGATGGGATCGCTATATTTTTTATCGAACATTTTTTCATAGACCATCGAATGGGTAAATTTATCTTCCAAATATCCCCACATTATGTCGCGACAATGATGCCGAAATATAAATTGAAATTTATAAAACAGACAGATATTGAAGCATTCTTTACATTTTGCAACGTTACGCGTAACTTGTGGGTATTAGCCAAACAAGTAATTCCTGTATGTGCATATTCTAACGGTAATCAATCGAATTTTACGGGTTTTATTCACAAATGATTATTTGAAAAAGCTAATTCTCATAAATCCCTTATAAGGCACTATCGTGACAGACAATATATACCGTGAAAGAACGGTTCTTTTCATCGACGGTTCAAACTTTTACGCTTCCGCGCGCACCCTCGGGATGGATATTGATTATGCCCGCATGCGGGCCTATTTCGCGCAGAATGCCCATCTGATCAGGGCATGCTACTACACCGCCCTGCCCGAGGATCAGGAATATTCGCCGCTCCGCCCCCTGATCGACTGGCTTGATTACAACGGCTATTCTGTGGTCAGCAAGCTAACCCGCGAATTCACCGACCCCGAGACCGGCAAGCGCCGGGTGAAGGGCAATATGGACATGGAAATCGCCCTGGACATGTTGCGACTGGCGCCGAAGATCGAACATGCCATCCTGTTCTCCGGCGATGGTGATTTCTGCCGCCTTCTTGAAGATGTGCAGGGCATGGGCGTGCGCGTCACCGTCGTTTCGACAACCAAGACCTCACCGCCGATGGCGGCTGATTCCCTGCGGCGGATGGCGGATGAATTCATCGAGTTGGAAAATCTTCGCGAATTCATCACCAGACCACCGCGTGACAATGTCGAAAGTGAACCGGCCTGACCTTACGGCCCGGATATGACAGCGTTGTGACAAGCTTCGTTCCACCGCCTCGCGACTGCGCCTTGTGCCCACGTCTTGTGGAATTGCGGCACAGCTGCAGGCACAAGGAGCCGTCCTGGCATAACGCGCCTGTTGAATCATTTGGTGACATCACGGCGCACATTCTGATTGTCGGCCTCGCGCCGGGTCTTCGCGGCGCCAACCGGACAGGTCGTCCGTTCACCGGTGATGCCGCCGGCGGCTATCTGTTCACTATGCTGCGGCGCTTCGGGCTGGCGACCGGGGATTATCGCGAAGATGGCGAGGATGATATCCGGCTGGCCGGTGTCCGTATCACCAATGCCGTGCGCTGCCTGCCGCCGGACAACAAACCTGTCGCGGCGGAAATCAACGCCTGCCGCCCCTATCTGGCGGCGGAGATTGCGGCGATGCCGCATCTGGACACCATCGTGACCTTGGGGCGTCTGGCGCATGACGCCACCCTGCGCGCGGCAGGGCTGCGCCCCGCTGCGGTGCCATTCCGCCATGCTGGCAACCAGCCCATTGAGATGCAGCACCGGATGATCCGCATCATCAGCTCCTATCACTGCTCGCGCTACAACACGCAGACCGGCCGCCTGACCGACGAGAGGTTTGCCGGAATTTTCCGGATGATCACCGCGCGGGAGGGTGGGGATGCGCGCTAGCCCTTGCTGCGCAGAAGCCGCGCTTTTTCACGGCCCCAGTCACGGTCCTTGGCCGCCTGACGCTTGTCCTGCTTGCGACGCCCCCTGGCAAGACCGATCTGGATTTTCGCCCGCCCGCGGTCATTGAAATACAGCACCAGCGGAACAAGGGTCATGCCCTCACGCCGGATCAATCCCAACAGCTTGTTCCGCTCACGCGCCTTGACCAGCAATTCGCGCGGCCGCTTGGGTTCGTGATTGTCGCGCGCCGGCTCATAAATCGGGATATTGGCATTGAACAGCATCAGCCGGCCACTGTCCTCGCCGGCGTAGCTCTCGGCGATACTGGCACGGCCGGTACGAAGCGATTTGACCTCGCTTCCGGTCAGGATGAGACCGGCCTCGATCTGTTCCTCGATTTCATATTCATGCCTGGCGCGCCGGTTCTCGGCGACGCGGCCGGTTGTTATGTGCCCCTTGGCCATGGATCCATTCCCGCCAGTCGCACCGGCGCCGCCCTCGCAATGACGGGAACCGCCATCTAGTTGATCAGCCCGGCGCCGCGAAGCGCCGCCTCGACACGCGCCTTGCTGCTGTCAGCGATTTCGCATAGCGGCAGCCGCGTTCCGGACCCGCACAACCCCAGCAACTCGGCCGCATATTTGACCGGCCCCGGACTGGCCTCGCAGAACATGGCGTCATGCACCTCGATCATGCGGGTGTTGATGTCCTGCGCCGTCTTCACATCGCCCGCCATCCAGGCGTTATGCATGTCGGCCATCTGGCGCGGCGCGATATTCGACGTCACCGAGATGGCGCCATGGCCACCACCGGCAAGATAGGGAAGCGTCGTCGCGTCCTCACCGGACAGCTGCGCAAAGCCATTGCCAAGCGCGTTCAGGATCCGCGGCGGGCGCCCGACATCGGAGGTCGCGTCCTTAATCCCGACAATGTTCGGACAGGCCTTCGCCATGCGTGCCAGAGTGTCATCCGCGACGCGGACGATCGACCGGCCCGGAATGTCATAGACGATGACAGCGACATCCACCGCCTGTGCCACCGCGGTGAAATGGCGGTACAGCCCTTCCTGCGTCGGCTTGTTGTAATAGGGGCTGACGATCAGCACGCCGTCGGCACCGGCGCCGGCGGCATGTTTGGCAAGGCGTACCGCCTCGTCCGTGCTGTTTGACCCGGCACCGGCGATCACCGGCACGCGCCCCGCCGCCTGCTCGATGCACAGCTCGACAACGCGATCATGCTCATCATGCGACAGCGTCGGCGATTCGCCGGTGGTGCCGACCGGCACCAGCCCGTGCGTGCCGTTCTCGATCTGGAACTCGACAAGTTTTCTGAACGCATCCTCGTCAACCCGTCCGTTGCTGAACGGCGTGATCAGCGCGGTGTAGGACCCGGCGAAGGCCGGCGTGGCAGAATCCTGAGACATGGGATGGTTCCTGTTCATGTTGAGCGCCCAAAATAGGCCCGCCCCGGTGCGAAGACAAGCCCGCATTCCGGGTTGTTCGCCGCACCGGCTGCGCTGGCCTGTTGCCGCGCCGCCGACACGACGCTAGGCTTTGCGACATCACACAACAGGACACAGCCATGAACGACCAGACCCGCCCCGCCATCGGCATTGACGATATCCACGCCGCCGCGACCCGCATCGCCCCCCATATCGTGCGCACGCCGCTGGTGGAATCGCCGCGGCTGAATGACTGGCTTGGCTTCCGGCTGCTGGTGAAGGCGGAATGCCTTCAGCACACAGGGTCCTTCAAGCTTCGCGGTGCGACCAACACGGTGATGAGCCTGCCGGAAAGCATCACCGATGTCGTCGCCTATTCCAGCGGCAACCACGCCCAGGCGGTGGCCCGCGCGGCCAGCCTGCGCGGCATGCGCGCCGTGATCGTGATGCCGGAGGACGCGCCGGCGATGAAGATCGAGGGCACGAAATCCTATGGCGCCGAGGTGGTGACCTATGACCGCTACAATGAGAGCCGCGAGGAGATCGGCGGTGCCATCGCCGCCGAGCGCGGCGCCGAGCTGATCCCGCCTTTCGAGGATGCGCGGGTGATGGCCGGCCAGGGAACGGTCGGGCTGGAGATCGCGCGGCAATGCGCCGAGATGGGCGCGGCACCGGACCATGTCATCAGCTGTTGCGGCGGTGGCGGGCTGATCGCCGGCCTCAGCACGGCGGTCCGCGCCGAACTGCCGGCGGCGAAAATCTGGGCTGCCGAGCCTGCCGATTTCGACGACACCGTCCGCTCGCTCGCCAGCGGCAGGATCGAAACCGTTGATCCGGCGGCACGGTCGATCTGCGATGCGGTGGTGACGCCGGCCCCGGGCGAGATGACCTTCGCCATCAACAGGACGACGCTGTCCGGCGGGTTCGGCGTCAGCGACGATCTGGTGCTGCGGGTGATGGCCACCGCCTTCAAACATCTGAAGCTGGTGATCGAGCCGGGCGGCGCGGTGGCGCTGGCGGCGGCGCTCGACAGGCGGTTGCCGGCCGATACGGGCTGCGCGGTCGCCGTCGCCTCCGGCGGCAATGTCGATGCCGAAATGTTCACCCGCGCGCTGCAGGCCGGGCCGTTGGTTTAGGATAGTGAAACCCTAGAAATCGGTCGGGGCGCCGCCCTCTTCCTTGCGCCGGGCGACAAAGGCGCGCAGCTCCTCGTCGATGGCCGGGTCGATCGGCGGCGACTGATATTCGGCGAGGATCTGTTTCCAGACGGCGTTGGCGCGGTCATGCGTCCAGATGGCGCCGGCTTCCTCCCACGCCTCGTAATTGCGCCAGTCCGACATTAGCGGCGCATAAAAGGCGTCGCGATAGCGTTCCTGCGTGTGGTCGGCGCCAAAGAAATGGCCGAACGGCCCGACCTCGCCAATCGCCTCCACGGCCAGATCATCGGCGCTGATCGGCACCGGACGGTTGGTATAGGCGATCTGCTGCAGCATCTCGCAATCGATGATGAATTTCTCGAAGCTGGCCGACAGCCCGCCTTCCATCCATCCCGCCGCATGATAAATCACATTGGCATGGCCGGAACAGCTGCCCTGCAGCGAGAACAGTGATTCCCAGATCGCCTGCGCGTCGGGCGCGTTGCAGGCATTGGCGTTGGAGGCGCGCAAGGGCAGACCATAGCGCCGCGCCATCTGCCCCGATATCTGCATCGCGCGCACATATTCCGGCGTGCCGAAGGCCGGCGCGCCGGTCTTCATGTCGACATTGCTGGTAAAGGCGCCATAGACGCAGGGCGCCCCGTCCCGCACCTGCTGCAACAGGGCGACGGCGGCCAGCCCCTCGGCATTCTGCTGCGTCACCGCGCCGGCAATCGTCACCGGCGCCATCGCCCCGGCCAGCGTGAAGGGCGATATGATGACAACCTGCCCGCGCCGCGCCGCCCGCATCGCGCCATCCAGCATCGGCCAGTCATGCTTCAGCGGCGATGAGGAATTGATGTTGGTGAACATATGCGGGCGTGATTCAAACGCCTCATCCGTCAGGCCGCCGGCGATCCGCGCCATCTCCATCACATCCTCGATCCGCTCGGGACCAAGCGAATAGGCGTGGATCACCTTGTCGGTCAGCGTCAGCATGTCGTAATGCGCGTCGAGATGCCGGATCGAGGCATGGATGTCGATCGGCTCCACCGGATAGCCGCAATTCAGATGAATGCAGTTATAGGCCTGTGCCAGCCGCAGCAGGTCCTGGTAATCGGCGCGGTTGCCAACCCGCCGCCCACGGTCAAGATCCATCACATTCGGCGCCGAGGCGACCTGGCCGAAATTGACATGCCGCCCACCAACGATGATTTCATGGGCCGGGTTGCGGGGGGTGATGGTGAATTGTGACGGCGCGCGACTCACCGCCTCCATCACAAAACCACGATCCATGCACACGCGCTTGGTCTCGTAATCGACCTCGCAGCCTGCTGCTTTCAGGATGTCCAGCGCCTCGTCATTCAGGAACAGGATCCCGATCTCCTCGAGGATGCGCATGCTGGCATCGTGGATGGCCTCGACACCGTCCGGATCAACAGGCTGTGTCGGATCATCGAGATAGGTCACGGCACCCCATTCAAGCTGGCCTGCCAGGAACGGCTTTTTCAGGCTGTCCCCACTACCGCGTCGGCGGCGGCGTGGCCGCTGGGGCGAATCAGTCGCAATCTCGGACATCGGGCACCTCGCTGCGTCATTCTGCCTCGACGGTAACAGCGCTAAACCTGTCAATCATTCTAAAAATGACATTCGATACCCCATTTCAGTCACCCGGCAGGGCAGACGGGCATTACCGGTTTAAAATGGCGCACCAGATGCTAAGAAGGAACGCGGTTCAACCACGCGATGGCAGGAGGCACCAGGGTGGCACCAGAGATCAGGTTCGTTCTGGGCGGAACACGGTCAGGCAAGTCCGCCCATGCCGAGGCCCTGGGGCTGGGGCTGGCGCAGAAGCGCGAGGGCGATCTCGTCTATATCGCGACAGCCGAGATTTTCGATGAGGAGATGGAAGCGCGGATCGACCTGCACCGCCAGCGACGGGGCCCGGAATGGACACTTGTCGAGGCGCCGGTCGACCTGCCGCAGGCGATCCATGCCAGCGATGACGAGGACACGGTGATCGTTGTCGATTGCCTGAGTGTCTGGACAACCAATCTGTTGATTCATGAAGCCGATCTCGAGCAGGCGCGTGGCGCGCTACTGGAAACGCTGCGGGATTGCCGTGGCAGCATTGTTCTGGTTGCCAGCGAAACCGGTCTCGGAATCGTTCCCGACAACGCGCTGTCACGCCGGTTCCGTGATGCCAACGGGCTGTTGAACCAGGCTGTCGCCGCGGTGGCGGATGAGGTGTTTTTTATGACAGCCGGTCTTGCTTTAAGAATTAAACCACCGCAATAAACATCAAGGTTTTCCGAATATTTGGTTATCACCCCGATGAATTCATTCTCCTCGTCCCGCCATATTGCTGAATTGATGGACGCGCTGCCACAGCCGGATCGTGCGGCGCGGGGCATGGCCGCAGCGCGCCAGGACCAGCTGACGAAACCACCGGGCTCGCTTGGCAGACTTGAACAGCTGGCACTCTGGATGGCCGAATGGCAGAAGACGAACACACCGCATCTCGACAGTGGCAAATGCCTTGTCTTTGCCGGCAATCACGGTGTCGTCAAACAGGGGATCAGCCCCTTCCCGCAGGAAGTCACCCAGCAGATGGTGTGGAATTTCGAGGCCGGCGGCGCCGCCATCAACCAGCTTTGTGAAACCGCCGGGCTGGAATTGAGTGTCACCGCACTCGATCTTGGTCGCCCGACGATTGATTTCACTACAGCGCCTGCCATGGATCCCGACGAGGTGCTGCACGCCATGAATGCTGGCGCTGCCGCCATCGGCGAGGTGTGCGATTATCTGATTGTCGGCGAGATGGGCATTGGCAACACCACCGCTGCCGCCGCCATCTGCATGGCGCGGTTTGGTGGTGATGCCGGTGGCTGGGTCGGTCCCGGCACCGGTCTTGACCAGGCCGGCGTCGTCCACAAGGCAATGATCATCCAGGCGGCCCTTGATCGGCATGGCGACAGCCTGCCCGACTGTGTCAGCCTGTTGGCCGCCTATGGCGGGCGTGAAATGGCGGCCATTGCCGGCGCCGTTCTCGAGGCGAGGCTTCGCTGCATTCCGGTGATGCTTGACGGCTTCATCTCGTCATCGGCGGCGGCGGCCCTGACGGCAGGCAACAGGCCGGATGTTCTGGATCACTGCATGATTTCGCATCTGTCATCCGAACCGGGGCATATCCGCCTGGCCTCGGCGCTGCGGATGCAACCGCTTCTGGATCTGCGCATGCGGCTTGGCGAGGCCAGCGGTGCCGCGGTGGCAACCCTGCTTGTGCGCGCCGCACTGGCGGCGCATAATGGCATGGCAACCTTTGCCGAGGCCGGCGTCAGCCAGGAAGCATGAGTGCGGGCCGGGACATGGCGCACCGACAATCGCCCCTCGGCGACTGTGCGGCGGCGTTTCTTCTTCTCAGCCGTATTCCTGTCGGCTGGTATCATTTTCCTGCCGAGCGACCGCCGAACCTGACCTCCGCTCTCTGGGCGTTTCCGCTTGTCGGGCTGGTCATTGGCGGCAGCGGCGGCGCCATCCTTGTCGCCGCGTCATCGCTTGGCCTGCCACCATTTGCGGCGGCGGTGCTTGCCCTTGCCGGCATGGCGCTGCTGAGCGGTGCAATGCATGAGGACGGTCTTGCCGACATGGCGGACGGGTTTGGCGGTGGCCACGATGCCGAGAGCATCATCCGGATCATGCATGACAGCCGCATCGGCGCCTATGGTGTGCTGGCACTGATCCTGGCAACGGCGCTGCGGCTGGCGCTACTGGCACTGTGTCTGGAGACTGTTTCGGGCTGGGCGCTGATCGGCTTCATCGCGCTGATTGGTGCGGCAAGCCGCTTCCAGCCAGTGCTGCAGCTTGCGGTTTTTCCACTCAGCCCACATGCAAAACTTGCCGCGCTGACCGGACGTCCGGGCATGGGAAGGCTTGTCGCCGCGCTAACATTGTGGCTGCCGGCGATGGTCTGGCTGTCCGGCAGCATTGCAACCGCCATCATCATCCTGCCGGCCTTCGTGTCAAGCCTCTGGATCGGCCAGATCGCGACACGCAGGATTGACGGGCTGACGGGCGATGTCATGGGGGCGTCAACGATGATTGCCGAAATCATGATGTTGATGTGCTGGGCCGCGCTCGGCGCTATGCTGCCAGCATGAGCGCGCATCCTGAAAGCCGCGAGATTTTCTTCATTCGTCATGCGCCGGTGGTCAGGCAGGCCGGGCATGTGCCGCCGGCCGACCCGCCGATCGAACCGCGCCATTTCGATGTTGAACAGCTTGTCAGCCAGCTTCCCGCCGCCGCCGCATGGCATGTCTCGCCATTGCAGCGCGCGCAGCAGACAGCCGCGCTGCTGGCCCCGTCCCTGGCGCCGTCAAGCCTGTCAGAGGCGCCGGAGCTTGTCGAAATGGATCACGGGGCATGGCATGACCGCCCCGTCGCCGAGGTCTGGGACCAGATCAAGGAGGGGCCGCTTCACAACTGGACATTCCTGACCGCGGACAGGGTGGCGCCGCAGGGCGAATCCTTTGTCATGCTGGCGGCTCGTGTTACCGGCTGGATGCGCCGGTTTGAAAGGGAATTCAGGACCACCCCCGCGATCATCATCACCCATGCCGGCGTGATGCGGGCGGCGATGGCGGTGGCGCTCGGCGCACCGCCGGATCATGTTGTCGGCATTCCGGTGCCGCATTTCGGGATGCTGAAACTGACATTGATGGACCCGTCCCGCGCCACCGCGGCCGGTGGTGCCTGGCTGTTCAATGGCCTCTTCGATCCTGCCATAGCCTGAGACAGCTTCCCGGTGACCGGTGCTCCGGAGCAACGCTAGCTGTTCAGATGACGCACCCCGCGCGGGTCGATCCAGCCAATCGAGCCGTCATTCCGACGATGCACGACATTGAGCCCGAAATGCGCCGCATTCCTGAACATCAGCATCGGCGCCTCGCTCAGCTCCAGCTTCATCACCGCCTGTTCCACCGTCAGCATTTCGATGTCATAGGCCAGCTCGGCGACAACCGCCGGCAGTTCGTCATTTTCCGCGTCATCCTCGATCTGTTCGGCACCGGCATAGACCATCATCGTTGCTGGCAGCACGTCATCCTCCTCGGCTGGCGTGACGGTGCCGCGATGATTCTTCAAGCGCCGCTTGTGGCGGCGAAGGCGTTTCTCGGCATGTTCGATGGCGGCATCGAGTGCCGCATGCGCATCATGCGCGAACCCCGTCGCCTCCAACTCCATTCGTCGCGACAACGCCACCCGCGTTTTCACCCGGAAACCGGAATCAGCCTTTTCGAGGGTCACATGGCCGCTGACCGCACGGTCGAAATATTTCTCGACCACATTGTTGAGCGCCGTTTCGGCATGCGTCTGAAATGCCGAGCCAGTATCCATGTTCTTTCCTGAAACGCTGATATTCATGTCTGTCTCCCTTCCAAGCGGAGGTTACGGCTGCGCCGGAGCGGCCATAAGCCTTTGGGGGAAACCGGCGCAGCGTGCATTCGTGAACTGCCAGACAGCCCACATGAACGGAACGCGCTGCATCTGCGCCCATCACAGAAAAATATCCTTGAAAGGGGGGAGCGGACGGGCGCTCCGATACTCAAAGGCTGCCAAGAAAAACCCTTTGGCGCAAGCGAAACCGTATTGTCACGCCGCGGCAGGCGAAAGGCATCGGAAACCAAGCGACAGGCGGCCGGACCCGATATGGTCGACGCCGTGAAGAGGCCGCGCATCCTCGCCTTCACGAGCCGCGAACCCCTCGGCCGACAGCAGGACGATCCGGCCCGGCCGGTCATCGATGCGCCGTGCACCATGCCCCTGGCGGTCATCGCAGGTGAACAGGCGCGACTCGCCGGCAAGCGTCACAATCACCACGATGCCGCGATACCGCTTGCCATCACGGTGAATGCCGATGCCGCGGGAGCCCGCCGGATAACGCTGGATTGCGAAATCGTCAAACAGGATGCCGGGCGCAAGGGGCGGTTCCGGCAGGCTGGCGCTTGTGGAATTGATTGATGCTTCCAGAAGGCCGGCAAGTTTGGCGAAGGCCCCTTCCCGCGGCGCCGGAAAACAGACATCGAAATCCTGAAACACCCGGTTGCCACGATGTTCGATCTGCGGGGTGGCGGAGCGGAAGGTCTGTCTTGCGGCGCAGGCGCACAGCGCCTCGAGTTCTTCCGTGGTCAGAAACTCAAGACTGGTCACCCGCCGCGCTGGCATCTGCAACCGCGCCAGCGCGCGCCGCATGGCGACAATCCGAGCCGGCGTCACGGCAAAATCCGGTTCACCCAACAACTGGATCAGTCCTGACAAACTCGACCGGTGACCGGCATTGTGCGCAGACCAGACCGGCCTTGCGACGATGACGCCCGACCTCGAAACAGCCCTCGGGGCAGCGCATCAGCCAGGGTTCGGACGCGAAATTCAGCGTATGGCACCGTGTCGCGCTGCAACCGATCTCGCGCGCCTTGCGCCGCCACACCGCATCATGCCCATGGCGCGGGCCGACCAACGCGTGGGCAATTTCATGGAGGATGGTATCGCGGATGTGATCATCGCCGGCATGCCGCACATAATGCCGCGACAGGGAAATCTCACGCCGCCGATAATCACACTGACCGGCGCGCCGGCGCGCATTGTCAAGCCGCACTGTCCAGTCGTGAAGCCCATGTTCGCGCATCAGGATGGCGGCGGTATCGAGCGCAGCCTTGAGGGGGCGTAACGGTTCTGCCGTCTCGCCCGTCTCGCTGTCACCTGTCCGGTTGTCAGCGCGCCTCATGCACCGCCAGCCATTTCACAACCGACCCTGCCGCCGGGATCCAGGCAAGCCCGGCCACGGTAAAGAACAGGAGATCGAGCAGAAAATGGATTTCCATGATGAAGGTCGATAGCCAGACCATTGCGCCGACATAGAGCGCCAGCGCCGGCAGGATGCCAAAAGCCACAGCAAGATGACGCCATCGTTTCATGTCATGTTCCCTCTTTTTACGCCAACCCACCTGTCACGCCGCCCCCTGTCACAGCGACCAGAGCGCCGCGGCGTCGAATAACAGCTTCACACCCATGATGAACAGAATGCTGTAGGTGACATGGTAAAACAACCTGTCCGAAACAACCTCGTTCAGCCATTTGCCGAAATAGACGCCAATCGGAATGCAGGGCAGCAGCAGCAACGACAATTTCAGACTGTCCGCGCTGAACAGCCCCAGATCGCCATAGAATGGCAGCTTGAACAGATTGATGACGAAGAAAAAGACACTCATCGTGCCGACAAAGGCCTGCCGCGCAAGCCGATGTGGCAACAGGAATACCTGCGCCGGAATGCCACCTGTGAGCGCCACGAAACTGGTCAGGCCGGACAGCCCGCACCACCCCGCCGCACGCGGCCAGAGGCGGGCCATGAGGCGCCGTGCCGTATCCTCGGCCAACTCAGCACGCGGCCGGACAAGGCGCCACAGATAATTCACCGCCGTCAGCACGCCGATGACACCTATAGCGGCCTTCAGCATCGCGTTGCTCAGATAGTCGAACAGCAGCCAGCCGGTCAGCTGGCCGGCAATCGCGAAAAGGCACATGATGATCACGAACCGCCACTGGACATGCTTGCGCCAGATATAGACAACCCAGATGTCGGTGATCAGAAAGATCGGCAGAAGAACGCCGAGCGCCAGCTTTGGTGGCAACACAAACAGCATGATCGGCATGCTCAGAGAGCCCAACGCGCCACCAAACCCGGATTTGGAAATCGCCACCGCAATGACCGACACGAAACAGATCATCCAGAAGACCACCGGCGAGGCATTCATCACTTCAATATACGGCATTGGCCCTCACCCTGTCGGCCGGTTCCGGCCCTGACACACCGCCCTGCATGACCATGCCGGCCGATACAGGCGCGTCATCAATCGAAAAGCCGGTTGGCCGCCGCCACCCGCGCCGCGTTGTCGGGGGCGATGCTGCCATCAGGCATGAACAGGGAATTTTCAAACCCCACACGCAATTTGCCACCCTGCGCGACCGCCTCGACAAGACTGTCATGTTCTTCCTCGGCAAAAGCACAGATTGCCCAGTCCGGCACCAGCGAATGGGCAACCATCCGCTCGCGGAACGGCCGAATCAGATCGGGGTGGCTGATCCGCCCGGTGTAGTGGCCGATAACAAACAGGCACCAGAAATTCTCCCGCGGCAGTTCGGCTCTGGCAAGAAGATCGGCAAGGATATCAATTTCTTCAGGGAAGAAGACAAGATGCTGGATTCGCGTTCCGGCCTCGTGGAGCGTGCGGTACAGCCTGATATCATCAGGGGTCGGCTGGCGACCCGGCATCATTTCCAGCACACCGATCGAAATGCCGGGCGGCATCACATCATAGGCAAGCCGGCGCATCTCCTCAGGACTGTAGCGTCCAACAGCCTCAGTGGTGATCTGGAAATGCATCTGCGGAACCGCCACCCCGAGTTCGGCAAGCGCCTCGCGATACATGCCGGCATCCAGAACATGCCGCTGTTCGGCATTACGAACATGCAGATGCATGGCGTCTGCGCCTGCCGCGGCGCATGATTTTGCCGTTTCAACCGTTTCGGGAATCGTCACCGGAATGGCCGGATGATCCGCCTTTGTGCGGCGGGCACCGTTTGGCGCCACCATCAAGCGCGGTAGCGCGTCAGGTCTGGAGAAATGCATGGTGGTGTCTTACTGTGAAAACAAAACAGACGAAACAAACCCACAGCATCGTTGATCGCGACGCCCATGTCCAGATTTCGTGAACAGGCGCCTTCAGCGTGCCGGCCAGACACTGCCTGCCCGGAAACTCATGACGGTCAAGCATTTCGGCTTTCCCTGATGGCGATGTAGGTCACCGCGCCTAGAACCGCCAGCGCTCCGATGACCGTCGACATCACCGGGATCTCATCAAAGATGGTGATCCCGAACAGCACCACGAACAGAAGCTGGATATATTTGCCTGTCTGCGCCGCCCACATCGGCCCCCGGAAAGATTTCATCAATGTCACATGACCAAGCGTGGCCGAGATTCCGATGGCCAGAATTCCAACCCAGTTCATCAGCGATATCGGCTGCCAGACAAGCATTGCTGGGATCGCCGTCGCCACCGCAATGCCTACCGACAGCGCGATGATGATGACATTGTCATCATGATGCCGCTTCAGCGATTTCGCGATCAGGTCGGACACCGCGAAGAGCGGCGCCGTCAACAGCACCGCAATCGTGCCGAGATTGATTTCGGCAAAGCCGGGTTTGATGATCGCCAGCGCACCGGCAAAGGAAATGAGGATGGCCATCACCCGCCGCAGCTTCAGCCCCTCGCCGAACCAGATGGCGGCGCCAATGGTGGCATAGACCGGCCCGAGATTGAGCAGCGCGTTAACCTCGGCAATGGGGATGCGCATGATGCTGTAAAACCAGAACAGCACCGCCAGCGCATGACAGACGGCCCGCGCCACCAGCATCTTCCAGCTTGCCCCCATGGTGACCCCGCCAAGCGTTCCGGCGACAAGGGGGATGAGCAGCAGGATGCCGACGACATAGCGAAGAAAGACCGTCTGCACCGGCGGCAGATCGGTCAGGAACAGCTTCACCGAAACCATCACAAGCGCGAACAGCAGGCAGCTGACAATCATCCAGGCCAGTGAACGTCGTATTTCAACAGCCTCGTCACCGGCACGCGTCAGGATGGTCATGAGGACGGGCTTTCGGCCCGGCCAATATCATCCCAGAACAGGGGACCACCGCGGAATGCCGGAAATCCGATGCCGAAAATACAGGCCGCATCAGCCATGTCGCCGGAATCCACCACCCCCTCGGCGACCGCGGCCCGGCATTCAGCGACAAGCGGCGCCAGCAGAGCGGCCGCAATATTGTCAAGCTCGTCGGCGGCAAACTCGCCGCGCGGCCTAACCGCCCTCTTGTCATCCCATGCATAGAAACCCGATCCGGTCTTGCGACCAAGCTTGCCGGCCTCGATGAGATCTGAAAGCGCCGCCGCGGCCTTGTCGGAGATGCCGATCACGCGGCCGGCATCAAGACAGACGTCAAGCCCGACCTGATCACACAGCTCAATCGGCCCCATCGGCATGCCGAATGCCACCAGCGCCTGGTCCAGCTTGTCCGGGTCGGCCCCGTCAAGCATCGCCTCGATGGCGCGGAACATGTAGGGCAGAAGCGCCCGGTTAACGAGAAATCCGGGGGCGGATTTACAGCGGATCGGCTGTTTCTTCATCGCACCACAAACATACATCGCCCGGGTCACGAAATCCTGATTGCTGGCATCCGTATAGACAATCTCGACAAGTGGCAGCACCGGCACCGGATTGAAAAAATGCATGCCGATCAGTCGGCCCGGGTCAGCAAGGGCGCTGCCAATCTCCTGCAGCGGGATCGCCGATGTGTTGGTCGCCATGATGGCATCAGGCTTCATCACCGCCTCGGCGGCAGCGAAGACCGCCTGTTTGACCTCCAGACGTTCGGCCACCGCCTCGATCACAAGATCGGCGTCGGGCAAGCCGGTCCCGTCGGCATCGGCAACCAGGCGGGCGAGCGTATCCTCGACACGCTGTGGATCCTTCAACCGCCTCTCATACAAGGTGCGGGCGCGCGCCACCGCCCCGTCGATGGCAGCGGAATCAAGATCCTGCAATGTCACCTCAAAGCCGGACATCGCCGCCACGGCGGCAATGTCGCCGCCCATCGTGCCGGCGCCGATGACATGAATGCGGGTGATGCCGGACTCTCCCCGTGCACCTTTCTTGACCGCGTCATTCAGCTGGAAGGTACGCCGCAGCCCGGCCGAGGCCGGCGTCATCATAAGTTTAGAAAATAGTTTCGTTTCGTTTTTCAATAGATTGTTTTTACTTAGATCACTGACTGAAAAATGATCCAGAATGGCAAAGGGAGCCGGCATGTTGCGCGGGCTTGTCCTGGCCGTCAGTTTCGCCCACTCGGTCTCGATCATGGCAGCAAGATCATCTGTCGGTGCCGGTGTCGCGCGGGCAATTCTTCCGGCAACGGCCTCACGCGCCGCCACCGGCAGTTCCGCCCGGTCAGCGACAAGATGGTCAATCGCGCCCGCCGCCAGTGCCGCGCGCGCCTTTAGCGGGCGACCATGAAGGACAAGCTGTAATGCCGCCTCCGGCCCCATCCGCTCACAGGCACGGGCCGACCCGCCATAGCCCGGAAGAAGCCCCAGATTGATCTCCGGAAAGCCGACCTGACAGTCCGAATCATCGACAGCGATGATGCGATCGAATGCCAGCGCCAGTTCCAGACCGCCACCGACGCAGATGCCGTCGATCAGAATCACCGTCGGGCACGGCAGCTCCTCGATCTTCCGGAACCGCTCCAGAACGCCGGCGATATGCGTTTCAACAGCCGCACGTGTCTCGAGGCTGGCGAATTCATTGATATCGGCACCAAAGATGAAACCGCGCGGCTTTCCGGACTGGAATACAATCCCCTCGGGCGGTGCCGCCGCCAGTCCGTCGACAATCGCAAACAGCTCGTCCATCACCGCATGCGACAACACATTGGCTGACCGCCCCTTCACGTCGATCGTCAGCCAGGCAATGCCGGCCGCATCGATTGTCAGCTCGAAATTCTCATAGGATGTCATGCAGGCCTCCCGCGCCGGCGATATCGAGGAATGAAAGACTGTTCGCGGCATAGTGGCACGGATTGGCCGGCGGCGTCACTTGTAACGGCATCATCCGGCACCATGATCTGCGGCGTGTGAACAGGCCGCTGCGACAATGCTCTCAACACTGTCATGAATCTCCGCATCAGCCGGTTGATTCAACAGCGACTGCCCGTCGGCGGCATCGGTGTGGCGCGCCAGCAACCAGACCGGCAGGCCAAGCTGCCGCGCCGCGGTAATCTTGGCAAAACTGGCATCGCCGCCAGAATTCTTGCAGCAAAGCAGTGTGATCCCAGC
This sequence comes from Alphaproteobacteria bacterium, assembly GCA_009920665.1. GTDB lineage: Bacteria > Pseudomonadota > Alphaproteobacteria > Puniceispirillales > Puniceispirillaceae > UBA8309. The sequence goes on from RFZL01000001.1 coordinate 79,768, forward strand.
CTCGGCGAACAGTGCGCGCTCGGCCTCGACGCGTGTCGCCGGCAGCGCATTGATAAAGGTCACATTGGGAGGCCCGACGCGACCCTCGACATTCAGTGCCCGCGCCAGCAGGGTGATGTCATCCCGTTTCGTGAAGATTTCGATGGATTGCGTACCTCCGGCGAGAAAGACGCGGCTTCCCGCCGGAATGGCATCCGACATGTCCTGCCAGTTACCAAAGCTTCGCCAGTTATCACCTGCCATCGGGCGCCAGGGCGGGCGCTCGAACCGCAGCAGACGAACACCGGTGTCGACAGCAGCGAGGCGTGCATTGCGGCTGATATGCCTGGCAAAGGGATGGGTCACATCGACGATCAGGTCAATGGCGTGATCACGGCACCAGGCGGCAAGACCTTCCGCCCCGCCAAAGCCACCCGTCAGCGTCGGGACCGGCATGCTGGCCGGGTTTGGCGTCGCCCCGGCAAGCGAGGCCGTAATATCAAACCGCCCATCCACAACCAGAGACTCGATTACGGTACGGGCCTCGGATGTTCCGGCAAGAACAAGTATTTTCAATCTATTACTCATCATTCCTTACTTGAAAAAGAAAGTGAACCGGCGCGGCCGAAAAGAGTGCCATCACGCCCCACAATCACCACTTCGACATGCGTTGGCGCGCCGCGAAGCTGCGCCAGCGCCGTGTCTCGCGCCGCTGTCGCCACCGCTGTGGCAAGCTGTCCGCGCTGCGTCGCATTTCCCATTTCCGCCACTTCGAGCACCGAATTGGCAGCTGTTACCCGGGCCGGGTCGAAGCCGAACGGGGCCGCCATGTCGGCAAGCGCGGTAAAATCGACCTGCGAGCGCGCGGAATGAAGATCGCTCGCCCCCTGCGCCAGCTTCACCATCTTGGCAAAACCGCCAAGGATCGACAGGTTGGGAACCGGATGCCGCCGCATATATTTCAGCATCCCGCCGACAAAATCCCCCATATCGATCAGGGCGATGTCCGGCAAGCCATAGCGGTCACGCCCCCATCCTTCGGAGGTGGCGCCGGTCGACCCCATCACATGCGGCAGATCATTGGCGCGGGCCACATCGATGCCGCGATGGATCGAGGCAATCCAGGCCGAACATGAAAACGGCCTGACCACCCCGGTGGTACCAAGAATGGAAATGCCGCCCTCGATCCCGAGGCGCGGATTCCAGGTCTTCAGGGCGATTCCGGCACCGCCCGGAACCGAAATCTCGATCTCGACATCCCGCAGCCCGTTCAAAGCGTCGGCAAGCTCAATGACAGCGTCGCGCATCATCTGGCGCGGCACCGGGTTGATCGCCGGTTCTCCAACCGGTACCGGCAGCCCCGGCTTGGTGATCACCCCGACACCTTCGCCGCCATGAAAGCTGACACCGCTTCCTGTGCGGCCCGGCCTTACAGTGGCGCGGATCATCGCACCATGCGTCACGTCGGGGTCGTCACCCGCATCCTTGATGATGCCGGCGCGCCACCACGGCCCGCCACCGGCCTTGCGTTGGGCCGTCTCGGCCACCTCGAGATCGGCGTTTTTGCCGCTTGGCGTGACAATTGTGACGCGATCAGGAAACTGTCCGGTCACCATCGCCGTGTAGGCTGCATTCACGGCAGCAGTGGCACAGGTGCCGGTGGTCCACCCAAAGCGGAGCGTTGTCTCAAGCGTCTTTTTCCGCGTTGCGGGCCGGGTCATCGGTCAGCCACCTGTCGGGTTGCTTTGCGGCGGTGGCTTACATGACCGGACTGGCCTTGAAAGCTTGCCGCTGCTAGATTTGACTCTCAGATTAGTACCGAAGTTTCAGTTTTTCATCCACCATTCACCGGACCGGTCCCATGTCAGGAAAACCGACCATTCCAGCACAGCTCGGCCAGGGCACCCTGCCCCGGCTTGAGGCGCGTGACTGGCCGGAATTCCAGCCGGGCTGGGTATGGATGACAGGTGGAGGACCGGGCGATCCCGGCCTGATCACCCTGCACGCGCTGAACGCGCTGCAACAGGCGGATGTCATTGTCTATGACGCGCTTGTCGATCCGGCGCTGTTGCGATGGGCGCGGCCCGACGCGCAGATCGAATATGCCGGCAAACGCGGCGGCAAGCCCTCGCCAAGCCAGCGCGATATCTCGCTTCGTCTGATTGAGTTGTCGCAGCAGGGTCTGCGCGTCCTGAGGCTGAAAGGTGGCGATCCTTTTGTGTTTGGCCGCGGCGGCGAGGAAGCCCAAACGCTGGTCAAGGCCGGTGTCAGGCTGCGGGTCATTCCGGGCATCTCGGCCGGCATCGGCGGGCTTGCCTATGCCGGCATTCCGGTGACACATCGTGACGTCAACCAGTCGGTCACCTTTCTGTCCGGGCATGACCGCACCGGATTGATGCCATCGGCGATTGACTGGCAGGGACTTGGCAGCAGCGCCCAGGTGATCGTCATGTATATGGCGATCAAGCATATGCCGGATATCTGCGCCCGCCTGATCGCCGCCGGCCGCGTGCCGGAAGAACCGGTCGCCATCGTCCAGAATGCCACGCGCGACGACATGAGGGTGCTTGAGACCACCCTTGCCAGAGCACCGCAGGATATCACCGACAGCGGGATTGGCGCGCCGTCCATCGTCTGTGTCGGCCGGGTGGTTCTGATGCGCCAGTGTCTTGACTGGCTTGGCCAGATGGCGGGCGAGCCGGTGCGCGACGAAGATCCGCTCGGTGTGCGGACCATGTCGGACACCGCCTGATGGCCTCGCGGGCGCTGGTTGTCGGCGGCCTGACCTCCGGCAGTGGCAAGACAACCGTGACACTCGGCCTGCTGCGCGCGCTGGCGCAAGCCGGCCATTCGATCAGCGCCGCCAAGACCGGCCCCGATTACATCGATTGTGCGTTTCTGGGTGCCGCCAGCCTGTCCCCCGCAGTCAATCTCGACAGCCATGCCATGCCGGCGGGAATGATCCGTCATCTGGCGACGGCGCGGCCGGGCGATCTGTTGATCGCCGAGGGTGTGATGGGCCTGTTTGATGGCACCGATGGTGGCAGTGGCAGCACGGCAGAGCTGGCGGCCCTGCTTGGCGCGCCAATCCTTCTGGTGCTTGATGCCCGTCATCAGGGTCAGACGGCGGCGGCGCTTGCTGCCGGCATCCGCAGCCAGTTGCCAGCCGGAACCGATCTTGCCGGGGTGGTGCTGAACCGTGTTGCCTCGCCGCGCCATCAGGCCCTGATTGCCGAGGCGCTTGCCAGCCGGAACATTGCACATTTCGGCAGCCTCAGCGTCGCGCCGTCGATGCAGGTACCGTCGCGCCATCTCGGGCTGGTGCAGGCGACCGACCTTGCTGCGACGGATGACCTTGAGCCTCGGATCGGGGCGGCGGCAAGGCTTGTCGAGGCCACGCTTGACCTTGACGCCATCATCGCGGCGGCCGGGCCGCTGCAGGCGACAACCGGCATCGTCACACCACCGCCGCCCGGACAGCGCATCGCAATGGCCAACGATCCTGCCTTCGGTTTCGCCTACACCCATATGATCGAGAACTGGCGCGCGGCCGGGGCCGAAATCATTCCCTTCTCGCCACTTGCCGATGAAGCCCCCGCGGCAGATGTCGATTTCATCTTTCTCCCTGGCGGTTATCCCGAGCTTCACCTGCCATGTCTGACAAGTGCCGGGCGCTTTCATGACGGGCTGCGCGCGGCGGCGGCGCGCAATGTCCGGATTTATGGCGAGTGCGGGGGATTCATGACACTTGGCGAGGCGATTATCGACGACGATGGCACCTCGTACCCCATGGCAGGCCTGCTTCGCCTCGAGACAAGCTTTGCCGCGCGCAAGCTGCATCTCGGCTATCGCGGTCTGACAGCGCTGGTCGATTTCTGGCCCGGGCTCGGCCCCGTCAAAGGCCACGAATTCCACTATACGACGGCCATTGCCGCAGAGGGTGAGCCACTGTTCGCGATACGTGATGCCGCTGGCCGCGATCTTGGCACAACCGGTCTGGTGAACGGGTCGGTCTGCGGGTCCTACGCACACATCATCGCCTGAGAGTCACCAGCTACGCATCATCCGCCTCTTGACCGGTATCGCCGGCACGCCCGCGCTTTGGCCGCAGGATATGCGCGTGCGCCGCGTCATACAGCGCACTGTCCCGAAACCCGTCATTCTGCGCCAGCCCGCGCCCGACAAAAATCAGCGCCGTGCGGGTGATCTTTTCGGCCTGCACCGCCTGGCGGACCGTCGACAGCGTGGCATGGATATAGGATTCATCCGGCCAGCCGACACGGTAGGCCACAATCACCGGACAATCGGCCCCGTAATGGGGTGTGAGGTCACGTTCGATCTGACGCAGATTGCGGATCGACAGATGGATGGCAAGCGTCGCCCCGGTCCGGCCAAGGCTCGTCAACTCCTCACCTTCCGGCATGGCTGATGATTTCATCGCCGTGCGGGTCAAAATCAGCGTTTGCGTCACCTCCGGCACCGTCAGCTCAATCCCGAGGCCGGCGGCGGCCGCGGCATAGGCCGACACGCCCGGCACGATCCGGTAATCGATGCCAAGTCTCTTCAGCCGCCTGATCTGCTCGGCGATTGCCCCATAGAGCGACGGATCACCTGAATGTACGCGCGCCACATCCTGCCCAGCCTCATGCGCCTGCTGCATCTCATCGATGATATCATCGAGCGTCAGCGAGGCGGTGTCGATCACCCGCGCATCATCCGGCGCCGCGGAGACAACCGCCTCCGGCACCAGCGAGCCGGCATAGAGGCACAGCGGGCAGCGTTCGATCAGACGCAGTCCGCGAACCGTGATCAATTCCGGATCACCCGGCCCGGCACCAATGAAAAAGACCGTCATGACGATGCCTCCTCCGCGCCATCATGCGCATCGAGATGCCTGGCATAGCCGCGCGGCGTATAGACGGCGGTGCCGCGGCCAAGATCAAGCTGCCGCGAGCTGCGGGACCCCACCATCACCGTTGTCAGCATGTCGACCTCGTCAATATCGAGCGTCTCCAGCGACCGGTAGAGGATCCTTTCTTCCGGCCGGCCAAGATTTGACGCCAGGATGACCGGCACATCACCGCCGCGATAGCGCATCAGGATTTCGCGTGCCGTCGCCAGCTGGGTCCGCCGTCGCTGCGAGACCGGGTTGTAGAAAGCGACAACGAAATCACCGGCGCCGGCAGCATGGATCCGCTTTTCGATCTGTTCCCAGGGTGTCAAAAGATCGGACAATGATATGGCGCAGAAATCATGCCCGAGAATGGCCCCTGACCTGGCCGCCGCCGCCTGCAACGCGGAAATCCCCGGGGCACTGACAACCGCGACCCGGCGGGCCGCGTCCGACACGCCGCCAGCCTCCTGTGACCGGTCCAGCAACTCATAGACCAGCGCGCCCATGGCATAGATGCCGGCATCGCCGGAACAGATCACGGCGACATCCTTGCCGGTGGCCGCCGCCTCCAGCGCATAGCGGCAGCGCGCCTCCTCCTCGCCAAGCTTGAAATCGCGGCGTGGGATGTGCGCTGCCACGGCACCGAGAAGATCGATATAGAGGTCGTAACCGACAAGTTCATCCGCGCCGAGCACCATCTGCGAGGCTTCGGGGGTACGCCAGGCCGACTGCCCCGGCCCGATGCCGACAAGCATCACCCGGCCGGGCTTGCGCCCCGGCAGCATCGGGATATCACAAGGGGCCGCCGCCAGCGCCAGCGCCATGGTGGCCTGGCCCGACTTGGCTTTCGGGTGGATCAGCACTCCGGAGTCGCCGGCCGCGGCAAGTGCCGCCGCCTCGGCCACGCCGGGAATACCGATTTCCTCCTGAACCGCCTCGGATGGGTTTTGCAAACGCGGCGTCTGGGCGGCCAGCGCATCGCGCCCAAACACCCGTAGCGGCACTGCAAGCATCGCCGCCAGCGCCTGCAGCGCCGGTTCATCCGCCTTCAGATCGACGCTGAAAACACCGGCAATGGCCGCCGCGTTAATATCGGCCCGCGTCAGTTCCCGCATAACCAGATCGATCAGTTCGTCAGCCGGGCATCCGCGCGCGCAGCCGACACCAAGCATCACATCCTGCGGGCAATAGACAAGCTCGTTCTCGGCCGGCGTCTGCTGACGACGCGTGACCGTCAGCGACACGGCACCGCCGCGCGGGATATGACTGAACCAGTCCTTCAGCCCGTCCAGACAATCACCATTGATGAACGCCCCGTCACCTGCCAGCAATTGCGGCATCACGCGCTGCGCCGCGGCGGCATTCGCCAGCCGCCAGCCGCGTGGCGGTTCATCAAGCGACAGATGCCACCGTCCGTCACCTGCCGTTGTCAGCGCCAGATCGGCGTTAAGCTGATCTGAAATCTGCCGCGCCAGCGTGATGGCGCCATGGTGCCCGCCAATGAGGGGGACAACGAACCGTCCCGACTCCGCCACGGCGATGACCGGCGCGTCGGTGCTTTTGTGTTTCAGATGCGGTGCTACCGCGCGAATCAGGATGCCGGCCGCACAGACGCCGATGATTGGACGGCCGCTGCAGAACAGATCGGCGATATGTGCCCGCGCCTTGCCGAAATGATGCGGCGCCTGCGGACAGCGTACAGCATGGCCATGAATGTCGGCATCAAGCCTCGTTGCCAGCCTGCGGGCAAGCGCAAGTCCGGCCTCCGACAGACACAGAATGACCGGTCGCGCGGGTACAGGCGCGCTCAACTGATCCATGGATCATCTCCCTTATAGATCAGAATCATCGAGAAATAGGGCGCATCGTCAGGCGCGTCGGAAAGTGCGAGCGCCCGCTCATGCGGCAAGGAAGCATGGCTTGTATAGAGCGCATGTCCGGTGAGGCCAAGCCTGTCCACCAGCGCCCGCAATCGTGGCATGTGACGCCCGATCTTCATGATCGCCACCGCGTCGGCAGCACCAATCGCTGCTGCCAGCGCCTCATCATCCAGCGTCCCGGGAAGCACCGTCAGGACATCGCTCCGCGCCACCAGCGGGTGGGCCTGCGCGGCGGCACATGCCGACAGGCTGTTCACCCCGGGAACGATCTCGACAGGGTAGCTGTCGCGCAGCCTGACAAGCAGATACATGAAAGACCCGTAGAATAGCGGATCTCCCTCACACAGCACGATCACATCGCGCCCCGCCGCCAGATGCCCGCCTATCGCCGTGGCGGCATCATCATAGACCGACTGCGCCGGCGCGCGCCCGGGTCGCATCGGCACGATCATGGGGATCTCGACAGCATCCCCGGCAATGGCCTCGGCGACAATCGAGCGCGCAAAGGATGTGCCCGTATCCGGCGCTGGATAGGCGATCACTCTGGCCCCCTCGATCAGCGCCCAGGCGCGTCTTGTCACCAGTTGTGGATCGCCGGGACCGGTGCCGACACCAATCAGACGACCGGTCACGATGGTTGCCCCCCTTTATGCCAGCACCACTGGGTAACCGGCATCAGGGGTCGCCAGCCATGAAATCCGCCCACCGGATCGGCATGCTGGACCGAGATCCGTGTCATCTCGCCGCCAGATTGCTGCCATGCCGCAACAAGCACTGTCTCGCTCTCGATTGTCACCGCATGCGCGACAAGCACCCCGCCCTGGCGAAGTGCCGCCTGCGCCGCAGCGATCACCGGCGGCGCGACGCCGCCGCCAATGAAGACGGCATCCGGGCGTGGAAGCCCGGCCAGAACTTTGCCGGCATCGCCAGCCACCGGCTCCAGACCGGTGACACCATGCCAGGCGGCGTTGGTGGTGGCGCGGGCCAGCTGTACCTCGTTGCTATCAATGGCAAAGGCTTGCCCGGTTCCGGCGTTGCGCAGAAAATCAATGGCGATGGCGCCGGAGCCGGTACCGATATCCCACAGCACAGCACCCGGGAACGGTGCCAGCTTGGCAAGCGCGCTGGCGCGGGCATCCCGCTTCGTCAGCTTGCCATCCGTCTCGAAACTCTGATCGGGAGCGACAAGACCGGCGCCAGCTGGCACCTCATCCGGGCAGGCAATGCCGATGATATGGAAATCGGGCACCCGGTCATGTGTCCAACCCCTGGCCCGCCCGTCGAACCGCGACTCCGCCGCCCCGCCAAGATGCGCCAGAACATGCAGCGTCGCATCACCATAGCCATGCGCCGTCAACAATTCGGCCAGCTGTACCGGACTGGCACCATCCTGCGCAATGACCAACAGCCGCGCCCGTGGATACAGGCGGCTGACAAGGCTGCCCGCCGGTCGGCCGTGAACCGATACGATCTCGCAGCGCGCCAGCGGCCAGCCAAGCCGGGCCGCGGCAAGCTGCAAACCGGATACCGCCGGGATCACCTCGCATCCCTCGGGGCCAAGCTCGCGAACAAGGCTGGCACCGGCACCGAACCACATCGGATCTCCGGTTGCCAGAAGCGCAACTGATTTCTTAGATCTTTCTTTCAGGATATTGAAAATGTTTGAAAATGGTGTTGGCCAAACCTGAATTTCAGGACCAGAGGGAAGATCGCCATGAAATCGCCGGGCGGCGATGATGATATCCATTTCGGCAAGGCGCGTGCGCAGGTCTTCCGGTAGCGCACTCACCCCCCTTTCATCAACGCCAATAACAAGCGGCCGACCCGTCATCCGGCAGTCCCCGCGCAGGAGATGGCCAGCGCGTTGACCACCGCCGAGGCCATGGCCGAGCCGCCGCGCGTGCCCCGGATGGCGAAATGGGGTATCGCTGCTTCATGTCTCGTCAGTGCCTGCTTGCTCTCGGCAGCACCGACAAACCCGACCGGGCACCCGATGATGGCGGCCGGCCGCGGCCCGCCCGCAGCGATGAGTTCGAGGCAGCGGAACAAAGCCGTGGGTGCATTGCCGAAGACAAGCACCGCGCCATCCATGTGATCATGCCACAGATCGACCGCGGCTGCCGACCGTGTCGTCTTCATCTCTGCGGCAAGTGCCGGCACATCGTGATTGTTCAGGGTCACGATCACCTCATTGTCGGCCGGCAGGAAACGGCGGGTGATGCCGCTGGCGACCATGGCGCAATCACATAATAGCGACGCCCCCGAAAGCAACGCCGCCGACGCGCTTGTGGTGAAATCGTCCGAGGCCACGATATCGGTCACGATATCCGGCATGCCGCAGGCATGGACAACCCGCACCGCCACATCGCCAAGCGCCTCTGGCAGACCGTCCAGCATTGTCTGTTCCCGGACGATGGCGAAAGATGCCTCGTAAATCGCCTTCGGGTCTTTCAGATAGGCGTCCATGATCCGGTCTCAGCTGCCGCCAGGCTTGCGGTTGCGTACCGATTCCGGGCCAAGCGGGTGTTTGGCATGCGGATAGGGGTGATGATGGTGTCCGTGGTCGTGATCATGATCGTGCGAATGCTCATGGCCATGATGGTGATGATGGTGGTGATCCTGGTCGAGGCGGCAGGCCCCGGTGCAGAAATGATCACATAGCGGGCAATCCTCGACATTGCTTCCCGGCGCCGAGACACCCTGCCCCTCGACATGGTGATGATGGCTTTCCTGCGCGAGACCAACCTCGTCCTCGAAGCCCAGAACCTGCGCCCGGTATTTGCACAGCGCGCAGTTCATATTGTTGTCACCGTCAAGAATTTCGCGAACACGGTCGGCAAATGTGGCGATGACCTTGGGATGGTCGTTCAGATAGCCAGCCTTGACAAATTCGGTTCCGGGGTGCGCCGCCGCAACCTCGTCGGCAAAGCCGTAGATCCGGTCAATCAGAATCCCCGAAAACAGAAAATATGGGAACACCACAACACGCTTGAAGCCAAGCTTTACGACATGTTCAAGACATGGCTGGACAAGCGGGAAGGTCACGCCTGAATAACCAACCTCGGCCCAGCCAAACCCCATCCCTTCCCACAGCATCCGGGAAATCTTCGAGATATTCGAATTGGCATCAGGGTCGGAGGCACCGCGCCCGATCACGACAAGGCAGGTATCGGCCCGCTCAACCGGGCCATGTTTGGCATCGGCGGCGGCAATGGCCTCGGCAACGCGATCACCGGCCGCCTGCAGCATCTGCAGATCAATCGCCAGCTCGCGCCCGTACTGGATGGTGATACCGTGCTCGGCAGCATAGGTGTTGAGAACCGACGGAATATCATTCTTCGCATGGCCGGCGGCAAACAGCATGCCCGGCACGGCAAGGACGTGATTGACCCCCTGCTCGCGAAGTTTGTCGAGCCCGGTCTTGATGACCGGGGTGGCGAATTCCAGATAGCCATACTCGACCGGCCAGTCAGGGAACAGGGGCGCCAGTTTTTCCGCCAGGACGGCAAATTCGGTCACCGCCGATTTCGAACGCGAGCCGTGACCACAGATCATCACACCGAATTTCTTTGGGGCTGCATCATGCATCGGCCGGCTCCCCGTCGCGATCGCCATCAGCCCCACCGGCCGGATCGGCAGCCTCCTCGTCACGGTCAGCCTCATCACGGCCTTTCACCACCAGCGCGGCCGCCATGACGGCCGCCACCGCACCGAGCGCCAGACCGGCAAGATGACCGTGCCCCGCCAGCTCGCCAAGATGGCCCCAATGCGCCAGTGCACTTGGTACAGCAGCGAACAACATGGTTGTGGCAGCCAGGGCGCTGGCCGCAATCGCACGAATTTCCGGGAATTTCATCGTTTCACCTCAAGGTCCGTCATATCTTCGGAGGGGCGAAACGACAAGCGGATGAAGGACAGGTGTGACACACCCATCCGCCTTCGGGTCCGAGGCCCGGCGTTGGCGCCCTGTCTGGGTCCGCCGCACCGGGATCGCTTTCATCTTGTCGCCAAGTCCACCGACCTTGGAAAGATATTATCCCGCCACGGCAAAAACAATTGCACCAATGCGACCAAAGTTGAATTATGGCGCCGATGTTCGACCCCCTGCCGCTTCTGATGTTCAGCCTCTCGGCGCTTGCCTTCCGCGCCGCCATCCTGCTTGCCGCGCTGGCGCTCGACTGGCTGATCGGTGAGCCCGACATCCTGTGGCGGCACATCCCGCACCCGGTGGTGGTGATGGGGCGCGCCATTTCATGGTTCGACCGGCGCTGGAACAGCCGCCGCGGCCTGACCGGCCACCAGCGCCGAATGCGCGGCGGCATCGCCATCTTCGCGCTGGTGCTGGCGGTTGCCGGACTTGGTGTCGTGCTGTCATTCGGCGGCGCGTTGATCGCAGCGGTCATTCTGGCTGTGATGCTTGCGGCGCGATCACTGGATGAGCATATCCGCGCCGTCGCGGACGCCCTGGACGACGGGGTCGCGCCGGCGCGCCGCGCCGTCGGCATGATTGTCGGCCGTGACACAAGTGACCTTGGTGAGGCCGAAATCGCCCGCGCCGCCATCGAGACCGGCGCCGAGAACCTGTCGGACGGGGTGATCGCACCGGCCCTTTGGTTTCTTGTCGCCGGATTGCCGGGGCTGTTCGTCTACAAGCTGGCCAATACGGCCGACAGCATGATTGGCTACCGCAACGCCCGCCATCTGGCCTTCGGCTGTTTCGCCGCCAGATTCGACGATGTGCTGAACATTGTGCCGGCACGGCTGACCGCACTGCTGATCTGTGTTGCTGCCGCGCTGCGGGGACGCGGTATCCCGGCATGTCGGAGCATGCTGGTGGATGGCCGTCACCATGCCTCGCCGAATGCCGGCTGGCCCGAAGCTGCGATGGCCGGGGCGCTCGATATCTGGCTTGCCGGACCGCGCCGCTATGGCAACCGGGTGCGGCAGGCCCGCAAGTTTCATGAGACCGGCGCCGAGGCGCAAGCAGCGGCGATCCTGCGCTCGTTGCGAATCCTGATCGCATCGCAGATTCTGTTTGCCATGCTGCTGCTGGCGCTGGCGTCCCTGGCCTAAAGTCCCGCCATTTCGGCAAAGGCATCAAGATCCAGATTCGCCGCCATGTGGGCGGCAAGCTCATCGAGAACCGCATCGACCCGCCCGGCAAAATCAACCGCGCCAAAACGCCCTGTTCGTCCACGTCGTGCCGCCAGCTGGTCAAGGAAAGCGCGCCGGAACCCGTCATCGGCGAAAATACCATGGACATAGGTACCGATCACCAGCCCATCATCCGACATCGCGCCGTCCGGGCGGCCATCGATATCCAGAAGCGGCCTCACGCAATCGGCACCATTGGTGCGTCCCATGTGGATTTCGTAACCGGTCACCGTGGCATCGAAGATCGGCGCGACTGCTGTCACCCGGACCAGCGTCTTGTCGGTTGCCAGCACCGTATCCACCGCAAGATGGCCAAGGCCGGTTGTGGCGCCTGCCGGCCCCTCGACCCCCTGCGGATCATCGATTGTCTGGCCAAGCATCTGGTACCCGCCGCACAATCCCATCACCATGCCGCCGCGCCGCAGATGCGCCGCGATATCAATGTCCCAGCCCTGCGCACGAAGAAAGTCGAGATCGGCGATGGTTGATTTCGATCCCGGCAACAGTACCATGTCGCAGTCTCCGGGAAACGCCTCCCCCGCCTCGACAAGCGTCAGGCGCACATCCGGCTCGCCCGCCAGCGGGTCGAGATCGTCGAAATTCGCAATCCGGCGCAGCACCGGCACCGCGATATGGATGGGCGCGCCATCATCGGCATCACCTGCCTTGCCGGCAATGTCGAGAATGTCCTCGGCAGGCAGGAACCGGGCCGGGGCAAACCATGGCAGGATACCGAGGCCGGTCCAGCCGGTTGCCGATTCGATCATCCTCATGCCATCGGCAAAGAGCGAGGTGTCGCCGCGAAACTTGTTGATCAGGAAACCGCGGATCAGTGCCCGGTCCGCCGGATCAAGCACCGCGCCGGTGCCGACAAGGCTGGCGATGACGCCCCCGCGGTCGATATCGCCGGCGATCACCACCGGAATGTCGACGGCAGCGGCAAACCCCATATTGGCGATGTCACCGGCGCGAAGATTGACCTCCGCCGGGCTTCCCGCCCCCTCGACAATCACCAGATCGGCCTTGCGCCCCACCGTCTCGAAACTGTCGAGGACACGCGGCAGCAACTCGGCCTTGTGAGTGCCATATTCACGCGCGCGCATGCTGCCGAAACGCTGTCCCTGGACAATGACCTGCGAGCCGGTCTCGCTTTCGGGCTTCAGCAGCACCGGATTCATATGGACGCTTGTCGGGGTGCGGCAGGCCAGCGCCTGCATGGCCTGGGCACGGCCAATCTCACCACCATCCAGCGTCACGGCGGCGTTGTTCGACATATTCTGCGGCTTGAACGGGCGCACCGACAGACCGGCATTGGCGAAATGACGGCACAGGCCGGCAACAAGCACCGATTTGCCGACATTCGAGCCGGCCCCCTGGATCATGATGCTGGGCGTCGTCACGCCAGCCAGCCTCAGAACTCGACGCCGATCTGCGCCTTGATCCCCGACCTGAAGGGATGTTTGACAAGGCTCATCTCGGTCACGAGGTCGGCCGCCTCGATCAACCCTTCGGCAGCGTTCCGGCCGGTCAGCACGACATGCGTCATCTCGGGCTTCTCGTCCCGGAGAAAGGCCAGCACCTCGTCAAGATCGATATAACCATAGCGCAGCGCGATATTGATCTCGTCGAGAAGCACCATGTGATAGCGCGTGTCACGGATCATCTCCCTGGCCTTGTTCCAGGCCGCGCCGGCTGCGGCGATGTCGCGTTCACGGTCCTGTGTTTCCCAGGTGAAGCCCTCGCCCATCGTATGGAAATCGCAAAGATCGGCGAAATGACCGGTAATCAGGTTGCGCTCACCGGTATCCATGCCGCCCTTGATGAACTGCACGACCCCGCAGGGAAGGCCAATGATCAGCCCCTTTTCCTCGGTTTTTGTCGCCATGATCTTGTCGCGTGCCTGCTTCTTGCGCGCCATCTTGGTATTGTGGCGTTCGGAATCAGAGACAGGTTTGGCATCATTCGGGGCGGTCATGTCGGGGTCTCCTCGGTGCGGGCGCGAAGCCGTTCAAGATCAGACTGCACGCTGTTGCGACGTGGTGTCCATAGGCCGCGTTCAATCGCCTCGTCAAATCTGTCAAGCATGTCGTGATAGGCATCTTCATTCGCGGAAGACAGGAAATCCCGCACCTCTCCATCCTCGATATAGGCCTCATAGAGCGCGCTGAAATGATGTTCGGCTACCTGCCCTGTCGTGGCCGAGAAGGCAAACAGATAATCCACCGTCGCCGCCATTTCAAACGCCCCCTTGTAGCCATGGCGCATGGCCCCGGCGATCCATTTCGGATTGCTGGCGCGCCCCCGCACGACACGGCCTATTTCCTCGGACAGGGTACGGATCACCGGCCGTTCGGCAAGCGAATGGTCATTGTGATAGACCGGCACATCGCGGCCTGACAGATGCGAGACAGCCGCCGACAGGCCGCCGGCAAACTGGTAGTAATCATCGCTGTCGAGAATATCATGCTCGCGATTGTCCTGGTTATGCAGCACCGCATCGGAGGCGGTAAGCCTTGTTTCCAGCACCTCGCGGGCGGCCACGCCCTCGCTGTTCTCGCCATAGGCATAGCCTGACCAGACAAGAAATGCCTCGGCAAAATCACCGCGATCCTGCCACAGCTTTTCATCGATCAGCGCCTGCAATCCGGCCCCATAGGCCCCCGGCCTGGCGCTGAAGATGCGCAGCGTGCTCCGGCGGCTCGCACTGTCAGGGTCAAGACCCTCCGATTGATAGCGCATCGCATCCCGCCGCGACGCCGCCGCCAGCGGATTCATATCGTCAGGCTCGTCAAGCGCCGCCACCGCGCGCACGGCGCGGTCGAACAGGGTCATCTGCGCCGGAAAGGCGTCGCGGAAAAATCCGGAACAGCGAAGGCAGACATCGACACGTGGCCGGTCGAGACTGTCCAGCGGGATGATCTCGAACCCGGTCACACGCCGCGAGGCGGCATCCCAGCTTGGCCGCACCCCCATCAATGCCAGTGCCTGCGCCAGATCATCGCCGCCGGTGCGCATGTTCGAGGTGCCCCAGGCGGACAGCACCACAGCACGCGGCCAGTTGCCATGATCCATCAGATGCCGGTCGAGAAGCGCCTCGGCAGACGCCCATCCCAGCCGCCAGGCCACCGGGGTTGGCAGGGCGCGGCTGTCGATCGAAAAGAAATTGCGTCCGGTCGGCAGAACCTCGGGCCGCCCTCTTGTCGGCGCACCCGACGCCCCGGACGGCACAAACCGGCCATCAAGAGCGCGGATCATGGCGCCGGTCTCATACGGACCACAGGCGGCAAGGCGGGCGCTGATATCTGTCAGCGCATCATCGATGATGGTGGCGCTGGCCGGCCCCGGTGGCGTCTGCGATCCGGCCACCATGGCCAGCGCCATCGCATCGAGCCGTTCCACCGTATCGCCATGACTTCGCCAGCTCTTGTCCGACATCTCTTTCAGACAGGCTGGCCGTGGCCCCTCCCACGCAAGACCACGTTCCGTTGTCAGCGGGTCGAAGCTTTCAGCGTCGCCCAACCCCAGATCGCGCGCCAGCGCCCTGATGAGCGAGCTGTTCGCCCCCTCGCCGTCACCGCGCGGTGTGCGCAGGATCTGCGCCAGAAGACCGTCGGCAAGACCGCGCTCCGGCGAGGTGCCATAGACATGCAATCCGTCACGGATCTGCAACTCCTTCAGGTCGCACAGGTAATTGTCGAGCTTCAGAAGCTGTTCGCCCGTCTCGTCCGATTCCTCAATGCCGCAATCCTGCGCGATGCCGGCCCGCATGGCCGTGCCGAGGATATCGCCAAGCAGCGCGTCGGACCGCGCCCGGTCCATGCCGGCGGCCTCGAAATATTCATCCATCTGCGCTTCCAGTTCGGCCATCACGCCATGGCTGTCAGCCTGGGTCATCGGCGGCGTCAGATGGTCGAGAATGACCGCCGCGGTGCGGCGTTTGGCCTGCGCCCCCTCACCCGGGTCATTGACGATGAAGGGGTAGAGATGTGGCACTGGCCCGAGAACGGCCTCGGGGAAACATGCCTCGCTGAGAGCCAGCGCCTTGCCAGGCAGCCATTCAAGGTTCCCGTGCTTGCCAAAATGCACCACAGCATGGATGCCGGCGATCTCGCGAAGCCAGATATAGAGCGCGAAATAATTGTGCGGTGGCACCAGATCGGGCGAATGATAGGTCGATTTCGGATCGATATTGTAGCCGCGCGCCGGCTGGATGCCGACAATCACATGCCCATAGCGGCGCAGCGGCAGATGCAGCCTTTCGCCATCGCACATCGGGTCGGTGGAGGCCGCGCCCCAGCGCGCGGTGACCGCCTCGCGCACCGCGTCCGGCAGGGCGGCGAAATGCCGGGCATAATCGTCAAGTGACAGGCTGGCATCGCACGCGCGCCCCTGCCATCCGGCATTGGTCGGCCCCGCCTTCAACTGCGCGATCAACCCGGCGCTGTCATCGGGCTGCCCTTCGACGGTGTAACCGGCATCACCAAGCGCCAGCATGGCGGCAAAGACGCTTGCCGGCGTATCAAGCCCAACCCCATTCGCGATCCGGCCGTCACGGTTCGGGTAATTCGCCATGATCAACGCAATTTTGCGCTCACCGGCTGCCGCCTGGCGAAGCCGCGCCCAGTTCACCGCCAGCCGGGCCACAAACCGCGCACGTTCGGGAACAGCTTGATAGGCGGTGGTCATAGCATGGGTGACAGGATGGCGTTTCGGGGGCCGTTTGAACCCGACGGCACGGGTCAGAACACGCCCGTCAAGTTCAGGCAGCGCCACATTCATCGCCAGGTCGCGCGGGGTCAGCCCGGCGCTGGAGCCCCGCCAGTCATCCTCGAGGCTTGCCGACAGGACAAGCTGGAACACCGGCGCATCGACGGCGCCGAACGGTCCGGCCGACCGCATCTCCGGCATGCCGGCATCTCCGTGCGCCGGGTCGGACACGGCAAAGCTTGTCATGTTCAGGATGATATCGGCTTTCGCCTGCGCCAGCAGATCGGCGATGACAGCAGCCGAATCGCCATCCTTGAGGCTTGCCGAGAACAGCGGCAGCGGGTTCATCCCGGCCTCCCGGCACGCCTCGATCATCGTATCCACCGGCGCCAGGTCGTCGGCCTGCATCAGGGCCCGGTAAAAGACGATGGCGGCCACCGGCGCGCCGTCTTGCCAGTCCACCCGCAAAGTCGCCAGATCGGGCGTTCGATGCCCCGGCCAGTAAATGCCGGCGCGAAGCAAGGGTGCCGGCGGCGGCGCCATGTCGCCACCATCGCACAGATCCCGCAGCGCGGTCAGAAACGCAAAGGCATTGTCAGGGCCGCCGGCATCAAGATAGGCCGCCAGCGCGTGGCACCGGTCGGGCGACAGGCTGGACAGGTAATCCAGTTCGGGATCGGGCTTGCCATCACCGGCGAGGAAGACGACCTGCAGCGCGGACCGGTCGGCAAGCGAGCGCAGCTGTTGCACGCCATAGGACCAGTAGCCGGTCCCGCCAAGAAGCCGCACGACGACAAGCTTTGCGCCGGCGACGGTGGCAGCAAGGTAATTATCGACCGAAAACGGATGCGTCAGGCTGAGATAGTTGGCGATCCTGACAGCCGGAGCATCCTCTTCATCGGCAAGCCGGGACGCGGCGGCTGACAGAAGGCTGACCTCGGTATCGGCAGAAGTCAGGAAAATGATATCGCCCGGCGGCTGGTCAAGATCGACCGCCTCGCCCGAATCATAGAGCGCGCCACCATCTTCAACTCTGGGAAGATGCATCTTCGTCGATCAATGTGCCGCCAAGCCGCGCCGCGATTCCCGAAACATCAAGTCCGGCCATGCCGATGACGACAAGCCTGCCGGCAACAATGTCACGGTCGCGGGCGAAATAGCCATCAACACGGCGGCCGACAGCCTGCACCACATAGGGCAAGGCCTTGCCGGCAACCGCAACCCGCCCCTTCGCCCGCAGGATTCCGAATTGCGATGCCAGTGCGGCGATGGTCTGCTGGAAGACCTCGACATTGTCGATCTCGCCAAGCGCGATGATGCGCATCATGATCATGATCATCATCATCGTGATGGTGATGATGGTGGTGGGAATGTTGTGAGCGGGCATGCGCCTGCTCCTCCATCCCGAGGCCGAGAATGGCGTCCATCGGCGCCGCACCACCAGCCACCGGAATGATGGGTGTGGACGCCTCAAGCTGCCCCTCGACAACGGTGCGGGCGCGCTCCATAGCAGCCGCATCCAGAAGGTCGGCCTTTGACAGGACGATCAGATTGGCCGCGCCGATCTGGTCGGCAAACAGCTCGTCGATCGGGCTTTCATGGTCAAGCTCCTCATCGGCGGCACGCTGTGCCTCCAGCGCGTCAAGATCATGCGCCACCCCACCCGCGGCCAGCGCCGGCCCGTCAACAAGCGTCACCACGCCGTCAAGCATCACCTGCGACTTGATATCGGGCCAGTTGAAGGCCTGGACAAGCGGCTGCGGCAGGGCAAGGCCGGATGTTTCGATGATGATATGGTCGGGCGGCGGCGTCTGCGCCAGCAATTGCTGCATGCTTGGCAGAAAATCATCGGCGACGGTGCAGCAGATACAGCCATTCGCCAGCTCGATGATGTCCTCGGCGCTGCAGCTTTCTGCGCCGCAATCCTCCAACATGGCGCCATCCATGCCAATATCGCCGAATTCGTTGACAATCAGCGCCAGCCGCCGGCCATTCGCCTGGGTGATGATGTTGCGGATCAGCGTTGTCTTGCCGGACCCGAGAAACCCGGTGATGACGGTTGCGGGAATGCGGGATGTAACCATCTGTCGAACCTTTCACGCGTGATGCGCTGGCATATGCCGTTGATGAGCAATGTCCGGAATGCAGAAAGGCAGAGCCATCCGACCCTGCCTCCTGCACCAGCCGCTGTCTGCACGCAGCGACCGGCTGATTACATCACCGGAAAGATCACGCCCTCGACGATCTCGACCATGTAGGTCACGCCGACACCGGCAACCACCGCACCGGCAAGACGCGGCTGCAGAGCCTCGGCGTCAAGCGCCTTCCAGACAGTGTGAACAAGCATCGCCACACCAATGGCGATTGTCATCTGGACCAGACCAAATCCGGCAAGATAGGCAAGGATCGGGGTTGTTTCGGCACCGACGATGGTGGCGCCGTAGGCCCAGCCATGGAACAGGCCGGCGCCGGCAGCAAGACCACCTGCCATCCGCAGATCCGTGACGCGCCCGCGCATCGCAACGGCACCGCCAGCAATCACCGATCCGGTAATCACCAATTCGGCGACCGGCAGCGTTACAGCGGCAAGCGTCAGGACCGCCCCACCAACCGTCCCGGCCACGAAAGCGGCCGGCATCAGCACACGATTGCGGTGGAACGCGGCGATCAGACCAACCGCGATGACAAAGGCAAGATGGTCAAATCCGATGACCGGGTGACCAAGACCGGACAGGAAACCCTCGGTGAAGCTTGTCGGCGTCATGCCGCCAAGCGGATGGTGCGCCGACGCGGCGGTGGCGGTTGTCAGGATCATGGCTGCTGCCAGGGCGAAATATCTTGTCATTGGGCGTCCCCCTTATGAACCATACCCTCAACACCGGGGCGGTTCGGTTTCGTGGCGGGGACGTGGCGCGGGCAGCGTATTCAAGGCTGGCTTCACGGCATTCCCCGGCCGTTGCAATCTGGCTTTGAAGGCAGGTCTCCTGGCTCGTGGTCATGGCCCGCCAGCCTTCCCGGGTATGTACTCCCCAGTGGCATCATGACGGGCGACCAGCATACAGTCGCGGGGACGGCTATGGCTTTGGGCAGTCATTTTTCACCCGTACCATATTCCCTCATTAAGGCATGGGGCTTTGCCCCACAGCCACCTTCAAGGCTGAAAGATAATGGTCTGATTCTGCGGCATCCTGTCAACCAATTGCGTCATGCAATTGTCAGGCGCCGCCATGCCGATGGCGCAAACTGGCGATCCGGGCCGGCATGTGAAACGGACGGATTTGGTACATGACCCTTCACATCCGGCCATTTTGCACCTACTTGCTCTGGCAGGATCACCTCGCAGCGGTGACGAATCTCGGGGGCATGGCCATGTCGCATTATTTCATTACCGGGGCCAGTTCCGGCATCGGCGCCGCACTGGCCGAAAAATGCCTTGCCGCCGGCGACAGCGTCACCGCCGTGGCGCGTCGCGGCGACAGGCTGGCCACCCTTGGCGCGGGGCATGACAGGTTCCATGGTGTTGCATGTGATGTCACAGATGCCTCGGCGCTGACACGGGGCATCACCGAATCCGTCGCTGCCCTTGGGCCGATTGATTGCGCGATCCTCAATGCCGGCATGTATGTCCCGCAGGATACAACCAGCATCGATCCGCCTATCTATGCACAGCATATGGATGTCAATTATATGGGCGTTGTCAATGCATTGCCAGGCCTTGTTGAACCGATGCTGGCACGTAAGAAGGGGCAAATTGCGATTGTCTCGTCGGTTGCCGGCTGGCGCGGCCTGCCACGTGCCGCCGCCTATGGACCGACCAAGGCGGCATTGATCTCGCTTGCCGAATCGATGACCTTCGACCTCGCGCCACGCGGCATCGACATCAAAGTCATCTGCCCGGGTTTCGTCGATACCGAATCGACCGCGGTGAACGACTACGAGATGCCGGACATGATCAGCGCGGACACGGCGGCCGACGAAATCCTTGCCGGATTGAAGACCGACCGGTTCATGATCAAATTTCCACGCAGATTCGCGCGCCGCATGCATATGCTGCGCTGGCTTCCCGACCGGACCTTTTTCCGTCTTGTCGGGGCGCGAACAGGCTTTCCACAGAAATAGCCATGACAGCGACAGACGATATCATTGAACGCTACGCGGCGGCATTCGCCACCCTCGCGCCGGAGACACTGGATGATCTCATCGCCACCCTGTCACCGCAAATCCGCTTCACCGACCCGTTCAATGACGTGACCGGTCACGACGCCTTTCGGGCCATCTTCACGCATATGTTCGAGACCTGCGAGTCGCCGCGCTTTCACATTCTCGACATCGCCCATGGCTCAGATGATCGCGGCAGACGCGCCTATCTTCGCTGGCGCATGAGCGGGCGGCTGAAAAGCTGGCCGCGCACCACTCTCGATTTTGAGGGCGTGAGCGAGGTGCATGTCGATGAAGACGGGCTGATCGCGGCGCATATCGACCACTGGGACAGTGCCAGCCAGCTACTGGCGCGCCTGCCGGTGATCGGCATGCTGCTGCGTCCGGTGCTGCGCCTGTTCCGGGTCAGGACGGGCGGAAGCTGAGCAGCACCTCGCCAAGCCGACACCCGGCCTTCGATATGGTGGCCCGGTTCACCAGAATGTCGCCGGCCTGAAGAACCATCACATCATCGAACCGCACCGTCACCTTGCGGCCATACATGGCGAGCCGGAAGCTGTAGCGCCAGCTGAGCATATTCGCCGTGCAGACGCCGCGCGCGACACCGACGACATCGGCACACCGCCCCTCATACCGGCCATTGCCAAGCACTGTCACATCCCAGCGTCGTTCCTCGGTCTCGCCATCATCATAGCGGAACGACTCATCCAGAACGAAACCGCTCTCGGTCTGTCGCCCGGAAACGGCAACCTCGAATTGCCGGCGGATCGTGCCAAACCGGTCAACAAAGACACCATAAGCCTCAAGCCGGCGCGCGAAATAGCGTTCCGGAAGGAATGGTGGGATGGCAATACTCTCTGACATTACATATGTTTATCGATGCATGTAAAGAAGATGCTTGACGTCGATCATGCCAGCACGGAACCCGCCCTCGCAATAGGACAGATACAGCTCCCACATACGCTTGAACCTGGCATCAAACCGGCCGGTGGCAAGCTGTGGCCAGGCTTGCTGGAAGCGCTGCCGCCATTCGGCAAGCGTGCGTGCGTAGTCCTGACCAAAGCCGATTTCATCGACAAGTTTCAGCCCGGCCTCGGCGACCGGCTGTTCCAGCTTCGGCATCGAAGGCAGCATGCCACCCGGAAAAATATAACGCTGGATGAAATCCGGCTCGCGCCGATATTCCTCAAACGCCTCATCCTCGATCGTGATGGCCTGAAGGGCGGCGCGCCCGCCTGATTTCAACAATGACGAGACGGCGCTGAAATAGGTCGGCCAATAGGCCTGACCAACAGCCTCGAACATCTCGATCGAGACAATCTTGTCGAACCTGCCATCCAGATCGCGATAGTCGATGAGTTGCACGTCGCCTTGCCCGGCAAGCCCGGCATCGGCAAGCCGCTGCCTGGCAAAATCATGCTGCTCGCGCGAAATGGTGATGCCGGTCACGCGCGCGCCACGCTCTTCGATGGCATATTTGGCAAAGCCGCCCCAACCGCAGCCGATCTCCAGCACGTGATCGCCGGGCTGGATGTCGGCAAGATCGGCAAGGCGGCGGTACTTGTTGGTCTGGGCCGTCGCCAGATCGTCGCAGTCATCATCGAAGACAGCCGAGGAATAGGTCATCGTGCGGTCGAGCCAGGCGGCGTAGAATTCATTTCCGAGATCATAATGATAGGCAATATTCCTGGCGGCACCGGATTTGCTGTTCCGCCGCATGCCGTGAAAAAGCCGCAAACCCATACGGCGCCAGATACTGGCGGCCATCTGCTTTGACAGCATGGCGTCATGCATCACCGCAAGCTCGATCAGGCTCGACATGCAGGGGCTGTCAATCTCGCCCTCCATGACGGCCTCGCAAAAACCCATCTTGCCATCGGCCATGATCCGCGAAACTGCATCCGGACGGACTATCGTCATGGCGGCATGTGGACCGGCGTCCGGGCCAACGAATTCATGGCACCCGCCATCGGGAAGCGTGACCTCCAGCCGGCCATATTGAAGCCGGGAAAACAGCGCCAGCAGCAGGTCAAACTTTCGGCGGTCAAAGAAACTTGTCATGATACCTCTCAACTGCCACCAATATCCTCGGCCCGCGACCATGGCCCCGGCGGTTCAGGCCGGCGGTGAAACCGGACGCGTTTCCACCACAGACGCGCTGCCTCGACATGGATCGACACCAGCGGTCTTAGCGGCCATTGGCCAGTTGCCGCAAGCGCCTTGACTATCCCTAAATTAGTAAGCTGTTCGCGCGCCCCGCGCAATGTTGCTGTCAGGCGCGGCAGACCTGCATCGCTGTAGCGCATCAGCACCCGAACCGCTGTTGTGTCGGCCGGTGCCCGGAACCTGAGCCGATAGTCACCGCTGACCGGGAAGAAGGGGGAGACATGAAAGATCTTGTCGGCCTGCAGGATCGCCTGACCGCTGTCGGCGCGGCCGATATAGGCGTGCATCTCGCCAAAAGTGTTGCGGACCTCATAGATATACATCGCATCGCGGCCTTCGCCGTCCCGCAGCACATAGATCGACACGGGGTTGAACGCCATGCCGAATATACGCGGAAATGTCAGCAGATGGACGGTGGCGATCTCAATGCCCGGGCAGATATCCTTCGCCTGCGCACGGGCATAATCCGCCAGCTTCATCTTCATTCTGGCGCGCCGGAAATTCGGGCCGTAATCCGCCTGCTGAAAGGACAGCAGATTGAACCGGTCAACCGAGAAGAAAGCGGACTGGTCGTCCGCTTCGTCAAGCCTGTCCAGATCGATCCAGATCGACAGCCCCTTGCGGGACAGGAAATGCGATGGCGTGCCGTGGCGCGTGTGATCGATTCTGGATCGCACGAGCTGACAGGCACTCATCACGCAATCTCGCGGGTCTCGGGACTGACGGGCAGCGTGTAGGCATCCACATCGCTGTCCCAGGGAATCTCGAAACCCATCGTCCGCGTGATCGCGATCGCCGATTTCAGGCCGTCTTCATGGAACCCGTGGCCGGTCCAGGCACCAGCGAAGTAGAGATGGTCGGTACCCTGGATTTCGGCCAGTCGCGCCTGTGAGGCGACTGCGCGCTCGTCGAACACCGGATGCGCATAGTTGTAGCTTCCATGGACAAGCGCCGGATCGGGTTCCAGATGCGGGTTCAGCGTCTCGAACAACGGGTAGTCATCATCAATCTTTTGCAACCTGTTCATCCAATAGGTCAGGCACAGCGAGGTATCGACCCCCTCGCCGCCAATATAGTTCCAGGACCCCCAGGCGGCGCGGCGGCGCGGCATCAGGCTTGCATCGGAATGCAACACGGCCCGGTTCGGCTGGAAGCGGAACCCGGAAAGAATATCACGCTCTGCCGGCGTCGGATCGGAAATCAGGGCCAGCGACTGGTCTGCATGCGCGGCCATCACAACGCGGTCAAACCAGACATCGCCCTCGCCGGCGATCGACAGGATTACGCCGCCCTGCGCGCGGCGCACGCCGGTGATATGGCTGTTCAGATGAATCCGTCCACCGGCCGTGCCGCCAAGCGCAGTGGCGATGCGGTTTACATATTCGCGTGACCCGCCCTTCACCGTGCGCCATTGCGGACGGTCGATGAAATTCAGCAGCTTGTGATTCTCCATGAACTGGAGAAGTGAGCGCACCGGATAATCCATCATCGTCTGTGCAGAACATGACCAGATGGCAGCTCCCATCGGCAACAGATGATCCTCGACAAAGGCGGTGCCATAGCCTTCACGCGCGATGAAGCCGGCAAGTGATTCGCCTGCCGGCCCGGTGAAGGCGCGGGCATATCCTGTCCGGTAAAAGCGTGTCAGGTCACCCAGCATCGACCAGTAGCGGGGCCGCAGCAGATTCGCCGGCTGTGCCACCAGTCCGGCAAGTGAGCCCTCATACTCGCACCCGCCATTGCGAAGCGAGACAGCAAAACTCATGTCACTGTCGATCCATGGCACCGAAAGCCGTTCAAACAGCGCGATCAGATTCGGATAGTTCAGGGGATTGAAAACGATGAACCCGGTGTCGACCGGCACCTTTTTGTTGCCAAAATCCGCCTCAACCGTATGGCTGTGACCACCAAGGCGATGATCACACTCAAACAGATGGATATCGGCATGAGGATTAAGCAGATAGGCGCTTCCAAGGCCGGATATACCCGACCCGATAACTGCAATACGCATGGCCCTTCCCAGCAACTTTGGCTGCTACCCACGGGCACCTGCGGGGGACAGTCAATTAGAATTCATCGTCCTGCTATATAGTGAGCAGAACCCGGATACAACATTCTTTGCCCGGATACGGCCGTGAAAAGACTTTTGACAATATATGACGGATATTTTTGGCGTTTCTCCGGAAAATCAGCCTTTTTCGCGAATCACCCTTATCGGGCATGGCCGGGCATGGCCTTGCACGGACTGACCCTGGCAACACATGCTTTCGCGACTCATGCCCTGGCAACTCTTGCCTTGGCGGCCCTGGCAATGCCACCCATGCGGCGCTGTTCCCTGAACCCCGTCTGTGACCGGACGCACCGGCCCATCCGGAATTTCCATCGATTGCACTGACGCCGGATGACAGCTATCACCAGACCAGCCAATTTGCGTTTTACCGCATCCGGACGTAACCAAGAGTGACAATGAAGAGGACCCGGGCGTGATTTACAACAAGCTTGGAAGAACCGACCTGAAGGTCAGCGCCCTTTGCCTGGGCTCGATGACATGGGGCACGCAGAACACGCCTGCCGAAGGCCATGCGCAGATCGACATGGCGCTGGACCATGGAGTCAATTTCATCGATACCGCCGAAATGTACCCGACCACGCCGATGTCAAAGGATACCCAGGGGGACAGCGAACGGATCATCGGCGAGTGGGTGGCGGCTTCGGGGCGCCGGTCCGATGTCATCATCGCAACCAAGGTTACCGGCGAAGGCAATATGAATGTCCGTAACGGCGCGCCGATCTCGCCAGCCACCATCAAAGTGGCGCTGGACGCCTCGCTGACCTCGCTGAGGACCGACTATATCGACCTTTACCAGCTTCACTGGCCCAATCGCGGATCCTATATGTTCCGCAAGAACTGGCTCTACGATCCGACAAGGCAGGACCGCAGCGCCATTCTGGACGATATGAACGAGATCCTGGAATGTCTTGGGAAATACCGGCGCGAGGGCAAGATCCGTCATGTCGGGCTGTCGAATGAAACCGCGTGGGGCACCGCGCAATGGCTCCGCATCTCCGAGGACCGCGACCTGCCGCGCATGGCGTCCATCCAGAATGAATACAGCCTGCTGTGCCGCCTGTTCGACACCGATCTGGCAGAAATGTCGCACAATGAGGATGTCGGGCTGCTGTCATTCTCGCCGCTTGCCTGTGGCCTGCTGACCGGCAAGTACAGTGCCGGCGGGACACCGCCGCAGGGATCGCGCAAAAGCATCAATGACAATCTTGGCGGACGCATCACGCCGCGCCTGTGGCCGGCCATCGACGCCTATCAGGCGATTGCGGACGAACATGGCATGGATCTCGGGCAGATGGCGCTTGCCTGGTGCATAAGGCGGCCCTTCATGGCATCGGTGATCTTTGGCGCGACAAGCCTGCCACAACTGGAGAACTCGCTGCAGGCCGCCGAACTGAACCTCACTGACGAGATCATGGCGCAAATCAACGATACGCATAAATCACATCCCATGCCGTTCTAGCCGCCTCCGGCTTGACGTCACGGGGTTGCAACCGCCCAAGGGGTGCATCATGGCAAAGAACAGGTTCAACATCGCGGTCATCGCCGGTGACGGGATTGGCAAGGAGGTCGTGCCGGAAGGGCTTCGTGTGCTGGAAACGGTCGCGTCGAAATTCGGCATCAATCTGCATTTCGATCATTTCGATTTCTCGAGTTATGACTACTACGCCAAACATGGTGATATGCTGCCGGAGGACTGGAAAGAACAGATTGGCAGCCATGACGCGATTTTCTTCGGTGCGGTCGGACTTCCCGACAAGATCCCCGATCATGTCTCGCTATGGGGGTCATTGCTGAAATTCCGGCGTGAATTCGACCAGTATGTGAATCTGCGGCCGGTGCGCCTTCTGCCCGGCGTGCCCTCACCTCTGGCCAACCGGGCGCCTGGCGATATCGATTTCTACATCGTCCGCGAGAATACAGAAGGCGAATATTCCTCGATCGGCGGGCGCATGTTCGCCGATACCGAGCGCGAGGTGGTGATTCAGGAAACGGTGATGAGCCGGATCGGCGTCGACCGGGTGCTGAAATTCGCCTTCGATCTGGCGCAGAGCCGGCCAAAAAAACACCTGACATCGGCCACCAAGTCAAATGGCATCTCGATCACCATGCCCTATTGGGATGAACGCGTCGAGGCGATGGCCGCCCGCTATCCGCAGGTCGAGACGGACAAGTATCACATCGACATCCTGACCGCGCATTTCGTCCAGCATCCGGACTGGTTCGATGTTGTCGTGGCCTCCAACCTGTTCGGTGACATTCTGTCCGATCTTGGCCCGGCCTGCACCGGCACCATCGGGGTCGCGCCATCGGGCAACATCAATCCGACAGGTGATTTTCCGTCACTGTTCGAGCCCGTCCATGGATCGGCACCCGATATTGCCGGTCAGGGCATTGCCAATCCGGTTGGCCAGATCTGGACGGCGGCCATGATGCTGGAACATCTCGGATTTGCCGATGCGGCGACATCCATCACCGACGCCATTGATACAGCCCTGTCCGAACCGGCCTTGCGGACACGCGATCTCGGCGGGACAGCCACGACAGAGGCGTGCGGCAAGGCCATCGCCGACATCATCGGCGGCTGAGCATGGGATTCACACTCGACCAACGTCTCACAAACAGCTCTCATCCAGTTGTTTGTATTGATGATATTCAGATCAGACTTGCCGATGATTCGCGCTATGTCTGGCTGCTGCTGGTGCCGGAGATTGACGGCGCGGAAGAACTCCATGATCTCAGCGAAGATCTGCGCGGCCAACTCCTTGATCTTGCCACGCAGCTTGGCGGCTGGATGAAGAGCGCCTTCACGGCGGACAAGATCAACATTGCGGCCTTGGGCAATCTGGTGCCGCAGCTGCACCTGCATGTCGTGGCAAGGCGACGCGGCGACGCTGCCTGGCCCGGACCGATCTGGGGACATGGCGATCCGGTGCCTTTGACCGAGACGGAGCGGCAACGTCTGATCAACGCGGTCGCGGAATTTCTGCAACAAAGGAACCGGTAATGAGCATCATCTACAAGATCTGTGACGCCGCAATCTGGGACGAGGCCGTGGCCGGGGGAAGGTTCCGCGGGGCCGGCATCGACCTCGAGGATGGCTATATTCACTTCTCGACAGCCTCGCAGGTCGAGGAAACCGCGCAGCGTCATTTTCGGAACCGGCCCGATCTTGTCCTGATCGCGGTCGAGACCGACGGGCTGGCTATCATGTGGGAACCGTCGCGAGGCGGCGATCTGTTCCCGCATCTATATACAGACCTGCCGGTCACCAGTGCGGTATCGGTGGC
This sequence comes from Alphaproteobacteria bacterium, assembly GCA_009920665.1. Classification (GTDB taxonomy): domain Bacteria; phylum Pseudomonadota; class Alphaproteobacteria; order Puniceispirillales; family Puniceispirillaceae; genus UBA8309. The sequence continues at coordinate 108,064 of RFZL01000001.1, forward strand.
ACCGTTGACTTGCGATGATAACGGCGTGCCACGACCGGAAGGCGGCTATCCCGCCGCCTGACAAGGCCTGGTGCTTCGTTCCATGGGGTCAATGCCATGGTGTCAATGCCATGGCGTCAATGCCATCGCGTCAGTTTCTATTGAAGGTAGCTTCATTGAAGAGGCGGTAACGCCCCTGGCCGCGTCGCCGGCCAGCCGGATCATTCAGGCCGCGAGACCAAGCTGGTCACGCAACACACCGACAAGCGTGTCCAGCGAACCGCCATCAGCCTGCTCCCGCGCCCCGAAGCAGTAGAAATCGGGCCGCAGAACGAGCGAACCGACACCAAGCCGCTCCAGCATGCCGGCCACCTCGTCATGGTCATCGGCGCTGACGGCGAGTGCCATGTGCGATGGCGGCAGAGAGGCGGCCTGCAGGGCCGCACCATGCCCGATAATGGCAAAGCGCCCCTGCATGGCATCACCAAGCCACTGCCCGTTGGCAAGCTGTGGCTGTGGCATCCGCATGCCGGCAAAACTGTCATCCGCTGGACCGATTGCCCTTTCAAGCCCGCGATTGATCGATTGCATCTGCGCCGACCCGTCGGGACGAACGGCATGCGTCAGGGCCTCGGCTGTCTCAGCACTGTTCATCATCTCGCCGACACTGACCGCTGTTTCGATATAGATACGGGCGTGATCACGCCGCTCCATCTCGTAGCTGTCGAGAATGGCCTCGGCCGCGCCCCATTTCAGGATCGCCACCAGTTTCCAGGCAAGATTGGCCGCATCGCGAATACCCGTGCACATGCCCTGCCCAAGAAATGGCGGCATCAAATGCGCGGCATCACCGGCAATCAGCCGCCTGCCCTCGCGCCACCGTGTCGCCAGTTTTGATTCAAAACTGTAGACGGCCTTGCGCCTGATGGCCCCCTCCTCCGGCGTGATCGGCGGGCGCAGTTTTGGCCAGATAAAGGAATCCTCGGTGACCATTTCGGCGGTTTCTTCGGGTTTCAGACTGATTTCCCAGCGCCGCCAGTCGCGCGGGCATCGCACATAGGTGGTCGGCCGTGCCCTGTCGCATGTCTGGATGGTGAAATCCCCAAGGTCCGGGCGTGGCTTCAGCAGCTGAACATCGATGACAAGCCAGCGTTCCTTGAAGCCGAGATCCTCCCAGCCGCTATCCATCGATGAACGCACCACCGAGCGCGCACCGTCCGTTCCCACGACATACCGCGCAGAGACCGATTTGGCGGCCCCTTCATGCGCGAAGCTGACAGTCACATGGTCAGCATGGTCGGTGACCGCCGTGACATTGGCAGAGCGCAGCACCGCCACTGTCGCACGGTCCGCAAGGCCACGATTGAGTTCGGCTTCGAGGTCCGGCTGATGGAACCGGTAGCTTGGGTGCCAGCCAAGCGGCCCAACCTCCTGCGGACGCGACCAGTCAAGCATCAGTTCCATATTGGCATCGACGAATTTGGTTCCGACATTGACCCGCGCATCGCGACCAATACTCTCGGCCAGCCCGATTGACTGGAAGACCCGCATCGCCTCGTCATCGAAATGCACGGCGCGTGGCAGGGGATAGACCGATTCCTCGCGTTCGAGCACAAGGACATCAAGCCCATACTCGCCGAGGATATTGGCAAGGGTCGCCCCGGTGGGGCCAAGGCCGACAATCACAACATCATGATCCGCAGTGGCGGACAGCGGTTCTTTCATCATCGCGAATTTACCCACTCAATTGATCATAGAGCCAGGGACAGTCGACAAGCTTTGGCGTGCGTTTGCCCTCCGCCGCCGCCTTCAGGCGCATATCACGCATCACGGCGCGGCGATCTTCGGGAAGATGCACCCGGTCATGGCCCCAGAAGCTGGGCCCGACATGGGTTTCATGGGGTTGCCACTGGTCGACATCGATCACCCGCCCACCCCAGCCGCTTTCGATAAAGAAATTCGACGGGGTGCGGGCATAGAAGGAGGTCATGTAGTCATTGGTATGGCGGCCAAGCGTGTAGGCGATCCGGTCTTCCTCCTCGAGCGCGATGTCATAGCCCTGCCCGACATCATCAAGGTTCTGATATTCAACCATGAAATGGTGCAACCCGCGACGACCGGTGCCGATCATGGCAAAGCTGTGATGGCGGCCGTTCACATGGAAAAAATACATCGGATAGGGAGAGAGACCATAATCACTGACCCGGAATTCCAGCACGTCGCGATAGAAAGGCAGGAGTGGCGCCACATCCTCGACATGAAGAACAACATGTCCCATGCCGAAGGGGCCGGTCAGGAACCCGTCAATCGGCCGTCCCGGCGCGAACGGGTCGATGGCCAGTTTCGGCGAAGCGAAAAGCTCGACACGATTGCCGTCCGGATCGTCACAGAAGATCATCCGGGTCACAAATCGCTGGTCACATAGAGATCTGTTCGCCTCGGTGACATGGATGCCGGACGCCTCGATCCGCGCAGCCAGCACATCGAGATCGCCGGCATCATCCACCTGCCATCCCATGAAGGCGAATTCATCCCCGGCCTCGTCAAGCAGGACAAGGCGCTGCTGCCAGTCATCCATGCGGAATGACAGCGTGCCGCCTCCCCGGTCGACCTGCTGCATGCCAAGCTGTCGCCGGGCATAGTCCGACCAGTCGCCAAGCAGAGGTGAACGGAGGCCCATATAACCAAGCGCAACAATCGACATAACGGCATCGCCTCCCTGCGGGGAATGCTAAAGACCGGATCGGGCGGCGGCAAGTCGTCAATGCATACCGAAAGAGATCAGACGGCATAATGTGCCCGACAAGCATGAAGATGCCGCCATCAGACAGCGACAGATGGTCCCTTGCGGCTTTTGCGATTGACCGGACGCGCCCTGCTGTGGCTTTTTCATTGACCTGACATGAACACTGACAGCCACAAACTCAAACCCAAGGACCTGTATCTTGACCCGCCATCGCGAAACCATGACCATCTGGCCCTATCGGTCATTGTCACCACGCGGCTTTGCGCTGGTGATGATCGCGCTTGGCGCGCTGGCATTCTGCATCGGCCTCGGCTTTTTCCTGATGGGCGCCTGGCCGGTCATCGGGTTTCTGGGCCTTGAATTGCTGGTAGTCTGGTTTGCGTTCAGGATGAATTACCGTGCCGCCAGACGCCGCCAGCATCTGACCGCAACAAGTCGGCAGCTGACCATCGAGACTGTGTCGCCGGCAGGTGACAGCGAGACAACGCAAGTGCCGACAGCCTGGGCGCAGGTCGAACTGACGCCGCGTGACGAGCCGGAGATGCGGGCGCGCGAGCGCCAGAAGGTGATTGTGCGCTCGCATGGCCGCGCCACCGAGATTGGCGGGTTTCTGCATCCCGCAGAAACGCCGAAGCTTGCCCGCGAGGTGAAGCGCATGATCAGCCGGGCGCGCACGGCGGCAATGACGGACGAAGAAACGCCGGCTGGCGGCCAGCTCGACACGCCACGTTGACCGACTATGCCGACCTGACCGGGAACAATGACCTGACCGGGAACAATGACTTGACGAGGAACACCGCGTTGATCAGGGGACATGGCCCATGTCCGGGCACATATCCGCAAACCTGCCCGAAAACCTACAGGGTGCCTGCTTGCACCAACGCACCACCAGCATGGATATCCTGATCCCCTTCCAGATTGCCCTCTTGCTGCTCACCTCGGGTGATGCGGAATTGATGGGAATTATCGGCCTGTCACTGACCGTCAGCCTCACGGCGGTGCTGGCATCGCTGGTTATCGGCCTGCCAATGGGCGCGTTGCTGGCCACCTACCGGTTTCCGGGGCGAACCGCGCTGATTGTTGTCAGCAACACATTCCTTGGCATGCCACCGGTGGTGATCGGGCTGCTGATCTATCTTCTCATTTCCCGATCGGGACCGCTTGGTTTCATGGGCATTCTCTATACGCCGGCCGCCATGATGCTGGCGCAGACAGTCCTCGTCCTGCCGATTTCGATCGCGCTGTCACGCCAGGCGTTTGAATCACTGAACGGCGAATATGCCCCGCTCTTTCAATCGCTCGGCCTTGGACGGTTTGACCGCATAAAGGCACTTGTCTTCGAGGCGCGTGTCGCCTTGCTGACGATCGGCCTTGCCTGTTTTGGACGGGCCATTTCCGAGGTCGGTGCGGTGATGATCGTCGGCGGCAACATCAGACATTCGACCCGTGTGATGACAACCTCGATCGCGCTGGCCACCTCGATGGGGGAACTTGCCTTTGCAATGGCACTTGGCATTGTGCTGCTGCTTGTCGCCCTCACCATCAATATCGCCAGCCAGTTGCTGCGCCAGAGCTTCCGGAATCTCGGCCATGATGTCTGAACGCCCCGCACCCGATATCATCATGACAGCGCGTGGCCTGACGCTGCGGCGCGACGGTGTGACCCTTCTGGATTCGGTCTCGGCGCAGATCCGGCGCGGCAGCATAACCTTGCTGCTGGGTCATAATGGCGCTGGCAAAACGCTGCTCCTGAACTGTCTTCACGGGCTGATCGCATGTGACGCCGGAACGATCAGCGGCCCACCGCTGGCGCGCCAGAAAATGGTCTTCCAGAAACCCATCATCACCCGCCGCACGACCAGCGCGCATCTGCGCTTTCTGTGCCCGCGGCTTGACGACGCTGCGCGGCATGACTGGTTGCGACGTGCCGAGATGGACAGGCGCGCCGATGCGCCGGCGCGCATGCTGTCCGGGGGTGAACAGCAGAAACTGGCGCTGATCGGTGCATTGGCCACACGCCCCGATATCCTGTTCCTTGACGAGCCGACGGCACATCTTGACTTCGCGGCGACAAAATTTGTCGAGACAATGGTATGTCAGGCGCATCAGCAGGGCATGACCATCATCATGACAAGCCATAACCGGGCGCAGGCCGAGCGTCTTGGCGAGGATGTTCTTCTCCTCGACAGTGGCCGCATCGTCGAAACAGCGCCGGCGGACCGGTTCTTCAGCGCCCCGTCCCATCCGCTGGCAAAGCAATATCTCGATCATCTCTAGCCCTGCAGAATGCTTGGCACCCGCTGTCAAATCGACTAGATTCAGGCAATGGGCGAATCACAGAAAACAATCATGCTGACCGGCGCGAGCCGTGGCATCGGCCATGCCACGGTCAAACGCTTCTCCGACGCCGGATGGCGTGTCATCACCTGTTCCCGCGGCGCGGTGCCGGGGCAATGCCCGTGGCATGCCGGTGATGGCGATCAGGACCATATCGAAATCGACCTTGAATCGCCTGAGGAGATTGAGCGTGGCGCCGCCGAACTGATGCGCCGCCTTGATGGCCGGCCACTGCACGCGCTTGTCAACAATGCCGGCATCTCACCGAAGGGCGGTAATGGCGAACGTCTTGATTCGATTCTGACGCCGCTTGATGTGTGGCAGCTTGTTTTCCAGGTCAATGTGTTTGCCCCGGTGATGCTGGCGCGCGCCCTGATCGAGCCGCTGGAACGCGGCAACGGGACGGTGGTCAATGTCACCTCCATCGCCGGAAGCCGGGTCCATGAATTTGCCGGTTCCGCCTATGCCTCGTCAAAGGCGGCGCTGAGCGCCCTGACCCGTGAAATGGCCTCTGACTTCGGCAAGCGCGGCGTGCGCGTCAACGCCATCGCGCCAGGCGAGATCATGACCGAGATCCTGTCACCGGGAAGCGAGGAAGCGATGCTGCCCGGCATCCCGCTTGGCCGGTTCGGCACCTCCGCGGAGGTCGCGGAGACGATCTTTTTCCTGTGCAATGAAAGCGCCGCCTACATCAATGGAGCCGAACTGCATGTCAATGGCGGACAGCATGTCTGAGCGCAGATTACACCCTCACCGCCGCCCCGATTATTCAGGCATGAGACTGGCGGCATGAGGATAGTGGCATAAGGATAGTGGCATGAGGAAGTTGGCATGAGGAAGTTGGCATGAGCCCGGACGACACCCTGACGACGGACAAATTTCCCGGCAATTCCCCGGAAAGCCGCGATATCGCCTTTCACATGCATCCCTACACCAAACCGGCGATGCTGGCTGATACCGGCCCGCATATCATGGCGAAGGGAAGTGGTGTTTTCGTGCATGATGAAAGTGGCAACCGCTTCTATGAGGGGATGAGCGGGCTGTGGTGCACCTCGCTCGGCTTTTCCGAACCGGAGCTTGTGCAGGCCGCCATCGACCAGTTTGGCAAGCTTCCCTTCTATCACAGCTTTGCCGGAAAGACGGTGGGGCCGGCCATCGACCTTGCCGAACATCTGATCAGCATCGCCCCGCCTGCCGCCGACGGGTCAAGCCTTGCCAAGGCGTTTTTTTGCTCGTCCGGATCCGAGGCGAATGACACCGCCATGAAGATGGTCTGGTATTTTCAGGCGGCGCGCGGCAAGCCCGAGAAACGCAAGATCATCAGCCGCCGCCGCGGCTATCACGGCGTTACCATGGCCGCCGCCAGCATGACGGCGCTTGCCTATGCGCAGGACGGGTTTGGCCTGCCGCTGGATTTCGTGAAACACACATCCTCGCCCTGCTTCTATAATGAGGGACGGGAGGGTGAGAGCGAGGCGGAATTCGCGCGGCGCTGCGCGGATGAACTTGAAGAGCTGATCCTTGCCGAGGGGCCGGACACGGTGGCGGCACTGTTTGCCGAACCGGTGATGGGCGCCGGCGGCGTGGTCATCCCGCCACAAGGCTATTTCGCCGAGATCAGGCGGGTGCTGCAGAAATATGACGTCCTGCTGGTTGCCGACGAGGTGATCTGCGGCTTCGGACGGACCGGACATATGTGGGGCTCGCAGGCCTTGGATGTGCGCCCCGACATGCTGACCTGTGCCAAGGCATTGTCGTCGGCCTATCTTCCGATCTCGGCGGTGCTGATGTCGGACCGCCTCTATGACACTCTCGCGGAACAGGCAGACGCACTTGGCATTTTCGGCCATGGCTACACCTATTCGGCGCATCCGGTCTGCGCGGCGGTGGCGCTGCGCGCACAGCAACTGATGCAGGAGCGCGATATTGTCGGCCATGTTCGCACCCTCGCCCCACATTTTGCCAGGCGTGTGAAGGCAATGGAGCGCTTTGACTTCATCGGCAATACACGGGCCATCGGGTTGATCGGCGCGATGGAATTCAGTGCCGATCCGGGGTCGCGCCGCAAATTCGATCCGGCGGTCAAAATCGCCGCGCAGGCAGCTGCCGCGATCCAGGAAAATGGCGTGATCCTGCGCGCTCTGCCGGGCGACATTGTCGGTTTCTGCCCGCCGCTTGTGATAACCGGGGCCGAGCTGGATGACATGTTTGACCGCATTGACACCGCGATGGACAAATTCGCCGCCACGGCCGATGCCCATCGGTAACGCCATAAACGAGACCCTGATTGCGGCATGAAAGCCTCTGTGTGCATCATCGGCAGCGGCTACAGCGCCGCCGCCTTGACCCTGCATCTGCTGACCCGCGGCATGCCGGCGGACCAGCTTGCCATCATCGGGCCGGGCCAGCTTGGTCAGGGGCAGGCCTATGGATGCGTGTCGAACGATTTCCGGCTGAATGTCCGCGCCGGTCTGATGCGCCTCTGGCCGGACCGGCCGGACCATTTCGCCGAATGGGCCGCCACACATATCACCGATGATCCCGATGCCGGGACGAATGCCGGCAATTTCTTCCGGCGCCGTGATTTCGCCGCCTATATGGCCGACCAACTGGCCTCCTTTCCGGCCATGGCCGATATTTCCCGCCATGAACAGCTTGCCGAAAGCATCAGCAAAGGGACAGAAGGCTGGCAGATCACACTCGGCAACGGAGCCGCCCTTGACGCCTCACGGGTCGTGATTGCGACTGGCAACCCGGCCCCCGACTGGCCGATGAAAGTGCCGCCAGCCGATGCGCCGGGACTGGTCCGCGTGCCATGGCGCGGTGACTGGCCAGAGCGGGTCGCGCCGGATGCAGAGGTGGTCATTATCGGCGGCGGGCTGACGGCGCTTGATGCCCTTCACAGCCTGCACCGACGCGCGCATGACGGCGCTATTAGCCTGATCTGCCCGGAAGGCATGCTGCCGCCGGTACAGACCGATTGGCAGGATGCCACGCCGTTGCAATGGCCAACGCCATTGCGTGGCACGGGCTTTCTGCGCTTCATGCGCCAGGAAATTGGCGACCAGGACTGGTCGCGCACCGAATGGCAGCGCCGGTTTGAAAGCCTGCGGGTGAATATCTCCGCCGCCTGGCAGAGCCTGCCGGAAGACGATCAGGCGCGTCTGATACGCCGGATTGGCTGGCTGTGGTCGCTGGCACGCTTTCGCGCCGGGCCACAGGCGACAGGCTCGGCGCAGGCCCTGCTGGATAGTGGTCAATTGACAATCAGGCGGGACATTGTGACCGGACTGACCGCCGGCGCTGACACTGCACGCCATCTTGTCAGCCTTGGCACCGGCGCGCGGATCGAAGCTGACGCCGTTATCAATTGCAGCGGAGCCGGCCGTGACAGGCTGATGGCCCGCCTGATTGGTGACGGGGTGGTCGCCGCGCATCAAACGGCGCCACGCCGCCCCCGCATGACTGCCGACCTGACGCTGGTCGGGCCGGATGGGACGCCGCATGACGGATTGTTTGCCATTGGCCCGGGGACAGCGCATTTTGTTGGCGATATTCTCGGCGCCGCCAGTATTTCGCGCCAGGCGGCAACACTTGCCGAGCGGCTTGCAGCCGACACATGATCTAAGTCGAATTTTTGCCGGGAGGCCTATGCCATGACCACCACCCAGTCACTGATCATCGACACCGATCCCGGCCAGGATGATGCCGTTGCCATTCTGCTGGCGCTGGCAAGCCCAGAGATCAACCTTCTTGGTATCACCACAGTGGCCGGCAATGTGCCGCTGGCCTTGACCGAGGTGAATGCCCGCAAGATCTGCGACCTCGGCGGGCGGCAGGATGTGCCGGTGTTTGCCGGCCTGTCACGCCCGTTGGTCCGCGATCTTGTAACGGCCGAGCATGTGCATGGCCGCACCGGCCTTGACGGCCCCGATCTACCACCTCCGGCAACGAAGCTTCAGGATCAGCATGCAGTTGATTTCATAATAGATACAGTACGTGCCGAGCCGGAAGGCAGCGTCACGATCGCGCCTATCGGCCCCTTGTCCAACATCGCCATGGCGTTACAGCGCGCGCCCGATATCGCCCCGCGTGTCCGGCAGATCGTGCTGATGGGCGGCGGCTGTTTCGAAGGCGGCAATATCACCCCAGCCGCCGAATTCAACATCTATGTCGACCCGCATGCGGCGGCGGTTGTCTTTGCCGCCGGTATACCGATCACGATGATGCCGCTGGATGTCACGCACAAGGCGCTGACCACGGCCCGCCGCAATGAGGCCCTGCGCGCCCTCGGCAACAGGACAGGACAGGCGGTTGCCGAGATGCTGGGGTTCTTTGAACGGTTTGACGAGGCCAAATATGGCAGTGATGGCGGGCCGCTTCACGACCCCTGCACAATTGCCTGGATGCTTGCGCCGGAGATTTTCAGTGGCCGTCATTGCAATGTCGAGATTGAGACCGCCAGCGAGCTGACAATGGGCATGACGGTCATTGATTGGTGGCAGGTAACGGGCCGCAAACACAACGCCTTTGTTGTCGGAGACCTTGACGCCGATGCCTTTTTCGAGCTGATCACGACAAGGCTGGCACGATTGCCCTGACGGGTAATTTTCCATTTGGAACAGCGAGGCAATCTGCGCTAAGAGCAAACGGTGCCCGAGCGAGCATGGCCGCGGCGCTGCAATTGAGTATCCGGCATGAAATCCACCTGCGTAAATTTTACCGAGCTGCGCTTCACCAACGAAGCAGCGCTGAACCGGTATCTTGATGGCCTCGATACCATCTGGCACGAGGGCGTGATGAAGCAGTTGTCGGAACTGGGTCTCGAGCGGAAATCCATCATGCGGATCTGGAACCACAGGGACCAGTACAAGCTCGGCATCCTGTGGGAATACAGCACGCCACAGGCCTACAAGGAATGCCAGAAGGTGATTTCGGCGCATATCCTGCCGCATGCCCATAAATTCGAGATGGTGGCGCGCTCGCTTCGCGGGGTACCGGTCGTCGACTGGCGTCGTGATGATGTCGGGTTCACAAGGAATGACCGCGCCGCCAAACAGGCCGCTGCTGACATGGACTCTGCCGGAGATGTGGACAACTCCGTTACCTGAGCCACACGGCCATGACCCGTTATTCCCATTGCGGCGCACCGGGCCCCGGGGATAACACCCGCTATAGGTCGATCTCGATCACACCATTTTCATCGGCGGCGCGTGACTGGCACAGGATGATGCTGTCAGCCCGCTGGCGCTCGGACAGCACGAAGTCACGATGCTCCACATCGCCGGCAATGAGACCGCATTTACACACGCCGCAGAGCCCGTCCGCGCATTTCACGTCAATCGGAAAGCCTTCCGCCACCAGCGCGTCGGAGGCGGTTTCCTCGGCTTTGACCCTGATCCTCCGTCCGGAGCGATGCAGCACAAGTTCAAACGCGAAATTCTCGTAATCCGGTTGCTCAGGCACAGAGAAATATTCACGATGCAGATTGTCATCGGGAAGTCCGGCCGCAGCCGCCGCGGCGAGGACAGCCTCCATATAGCCATCCGGCCCACAGACATAGACATGATCATCAGAGGTCACACCGGCGAAAATGGCTGCAAGATCGGCGCGCCCGCCCCGTGACGAGACATGCGTGGCCACGTGACCGGACCAGGCGACCGACCGCAGATCCTGTTCAAAGGCGAGATCATCCGGCCGTGACACCGAATAGTGAAGCGTGAAGTCACGCCGCGCGGCGTGCAGGCTGTGGCCAAAGGCGACCATCGGCGTCACGCCAATCCCGCCTCCCATGAGAAAGGTGCGGCCGCTGTTGCTCTGCAGATGAAAATGATTGATCGGGCGCGAAATAAAGACGCGGCGGCCCTCGGTAAAAATCCGGTGCATCAGCAATGATCCGCCGCGCCCTTCATCCTCACGCAGAACCGCCACCTCATAGACATCGCGCCTCGCCGGATCGCCAGACATGGAATATTGCCGCATCATGCCGGGCGCCACCAGCACATCGATATGCGCCCCGGCATTCCATTCCGGCAGCGGCGTTCCATCCAGCGCCGCGAAAACATATTTCGAGATATCGCCCGACATCACCTCGACGCGTTTGACAACCGCCTGGATGACCGGCGAGGTATCGCCCTGCCCGTCACCATTCACATATCGATGGATGTGGCTTTCATCACCAGTCGCGATCCGGCGGCGATACTCACCGGCGCTGACCAGAGCCTCAAACGCCTTGATTCCAGCCTCACGGTCCATCGGAAAGGGATAGGGATAGGGGTGTGGCGCCAGTGGGGCCGGATAGACGGCCATCGTCTGGTCCTCGGCCCGCAATTTCAAGGCGCGACTGAGACCGCGCCGGTTGACCGGGTGGCTTGTCGGGCGATAGGCACCATCCTCGGCAAGTTCGAGATCCCACCACCATTTTTTCAGATCATTCAACCCGCCACGCCCGGCCATGTCATCCAGCTTTGCAAGAGCCTTCGCCGCCATCGGCAGATTCGAGGCCGCCCACCGGAAGGGCGCCTCGGCGAACAGCCCCTCGAGATTCCACGGGCATGTCTTCATACAGCGGCCACACATCGCCCCACCCTTGGTGGTGATGCGGTAGGTGGTGCATTTCTGGCTGTCCGATTTCCAGATCTCATAGCCGTTGAACATTATCTTCGGCCCGGCGGTGATGGCCCCTGACGGGCATTCACGTGCACATTTCTGGCAGGATTCACAGAAATTCTGCAGGCCAAAATCAATAGGACGGTCATGTTCCAGCGGCAATGTCGTCGTCACAACACCCGACTTCAGGCGCGGTCCGAGGAAAGGATGAAGGATCACCTCGCCAATACGGCTGACCTCGCCAAGCCCGCCAAGCAGCAGCAATGGCGGCTGCAGGACATCGCCATCAAGAACGGTATGCGCCTTTGCGCTGAAACCGAGATTGCGGATCTGTTTGGCAATCACACCGCCAAGCATCGAGAATCGCAGATAGGCACGCATGGACTGCGCCACCGAAATCCAGTCATCGCCGGAGGCGCCCTCCATCGTCTCGAACCCCTGGTCGATGACCATGCTGATGGCCTGGTCATGCGGCGGCGTCACGGCATCGCCACGCGCATCATGCGAATACCAGGCCCAGTCCGGGCAGCGTGACAGGCCGACCGCATCCACCCCCAGAAAATAGCTGGTGGCCTTGATCTGGTCACTGTACCAGCGAGCGTCACGACGCGCTGGCGGGGCCGCCTCCTCGGGCCCGTCCTGCAGCAGGACAAAGGCACCGAGCGCACGGCGCTGCGCATAGGATGGCGCGGCCTTGCGGGCATAATAGCCACCTGTGGCAGCCTCCTGGTTGGTCTTTCCCATATCACCGAACTGCGAGCGCGCGAACATGTCGGTCCGTTTCGGCACGCGCGGGATATTGGCCTCATCCATATAGGTCGTCGGCCGGTCAACGCGCCTCAGCGTTTCCAGCTTCATCGCGCTGTCACGATAATCCCGCCCGGCGAACGGATCGCGGTTGAATGCCGATTTGTTGCTGTGCCGGCCAAGCTGCCAGTTCAGGCCGGTCAGTTCACTTCTCGGCTGCGCATCGCGCGGGGCCAGCGGCCGGTCATGCGCCAGCTCCATATCGGTCGTCACCACGGCGACACCATAGCGCGTCCCAAGATAGGGCACGACAACCTGCCCGTCTTCATTCCAGCCAAGCCCGGCGGATAACACCGCCGATTGCAGACAGATATCAGACGAGGTGAGCGTATGCGCCTTCGCATCAAAGCCGAGGAGTCGCATATAATTGGCGATGACGACGGCGGTTTCAGCCGACAGCAGACAGCCCCGATGCGCCTGCGCGCCCTGTATCCAGGCCGCCCCCGGTTCGTCAGAGCGGGGGTCACGACGATATTCATAAAGGAACACGAGTGCCGAGCTGTGATGCCCGATCTGGCGCGGCGGGGCAGTGACCGAATCTTTCAGATCGGCCATGATCTGGTCGATTCCGGCAGCAAGGGTCTTTGTCTGGCGGGTCCGGATCATCGCGGCCAGATCATCGATCGCCGGGTTGTGGACCGGCGTGTCAAGCCACATGGAGTCGGTGATCGGGCCTATGCCAACCATCGACGAATCACTAAAATACCCGAATGATTTCAGGTGATTGCTTCGCTCCACCAGATCTTCGGGAATGTCCGAAACCACACCGTTGACAAGACCATCCCGAATGGTGTCGAGCATCGCCTGATGCTCGGCCATGGCGTTGACAACGCTTTCCGGGTCCTCGGGACGGCTGAAAGCCAGAAAGTCGGTATGGCAGTCACCGTAATCAACCGGTCCATCCTGACGGCGAAGCCGGTGCAACGGATATTCGCCAAAATGTATCGGACGATCTTTGCTGGAAAACAGCCTGTGGGCACGCATTCATCAAAGCCTTTATGCAACACTGACATCATCTGCCACTCATCGTGCAAATTTCCCCGGCCGATGACAACCACAAAGCCCCCGAATTGCAGTGGGACTGGCAGCGGGATTGACAGCAGCTAGCCGGCCTTGGGCTGTCTGACGCGTTTCGACAGTTCGGCATGGCTTTCCACGCGCTCGGAATAACGGTCCACCAGCACATCTTTGATGTCGCGCGTCAGCAGGGTAAAGCGGTAGAGCTCCTCCATAACATCGACCAGACGGTTATAAAAGGGCGAGGGCCGCATGCGACCGTCCTCGTCAAACTCATCCCACGCCTTCGCGATGGATGACTGGTTGGGGATGGTCAACAGGCGCATCCATCGGCCAAGAATCCGCAGCTGGTTGACGGTGTTGAAGCTCTGGCTGCCGCCACTGACCTGCATCACCGCCAATGTCTTGCCCTGGGTCGGGCGCACCCCGCCAAGTGACAGCGGGATCCAGTCAATCTGCGACTTCATCAGGCCGGTCATCGCCCCGTGCCGTTCCGGCGAGGACCAGACCATGCCTTCGCACCAGGTCACAAGCTGTCGCAACTCGTCAACCTTGGGGTGACTGGCGTCAACGCCATCATCAACAAGCGGCAGGCCGGCGGGATGGTAGAATTTCACCTCGGCGCCAAGCCTTGCGAGGATGCGCGCCCCCTCCTCGGCCGAAAGCCGTGAATAGCTGCGCTCACGCAGCGAGCCATAGAGGATCAGTATCCGTGGTGGATGCGTGCTATGGCTGTCCGGAACAAGGCTTTGCGGGTCGACGGGCTTGAACTGCGCGTCATCCAGATTGGGGGTGTCAGTCATGGAATGCCGGTGCGTCATGGAACGTACCCCCGGTTTAGCCGATCCCTTATGACAGGTCTGCAAAAAAATCGGCCCCGGCCCTGATGACGCTCGTGACACCTGTCTGCTAGTCTCATGATCCGGGAGTCGAAACATGGCGGACAATGGCACGATGGCGGCATATGCCGCCAATATAGAGAAATACCGGCGGATGGTTGGCAAAATGGGCGGCAACGCCATGCTGCCGGACTTCCTGGCGCGCCTGCCGGGGCGGGCCACCGTGCTTGATTTCGGCTGCGGGGTCGGCGACAGCGCCGCGCGCATGCAGGCGGCCGGGCATGATGTGACCTGCATCGACGCCTCACCGGAAATGGCCATGGCGGCGAAGGAGTTCTTCGGGCTCGATGTCCGGCAGCAGAGCTTTGACGAGCTTGAGGACGTCGCGACGTTTGATGCCATCTGGGCAAGCTTCAGCCTTCTTCACGCCTCGAAATCGGCGATGCCCGGCATTCTGGCGCGTATGTACCGCGCACTGCGCGATGACGGGATAGCCTATATCGGCCTGAAACAGGGTATTGGCGAACAGCGCGACGATTTCGGGCGCTTCTATGCCTATTATGAAGAGGATGAGCTGATCGGCCTTGTCAGTGGAGCAGGAATGACCGTAGTCGCCACAGACCGGAATGTGATGGCCGGCATGTCGGGCAGGATCGAACCCTGTCTTCACATCACCGCGCGAAAGACATAGGCCAGCCATCAACCCTCAACGCTCAACTCTCTGGCCCTAAACTCTCAACCCTCAGGCCTCGACACGGAAATGCAGTTCGCTCGGCACGCAGTCCCGGCCATTGACCGGGGTCACGTCCTGGGGGCAGGCCGACATTACGGCGATGATGTCCATCTCGGCACGCATGACCATGCTGTTGCCGGCCGATGCCTGCGGCGGCAGCCAGGAGATCGTGCCGCTGGCGGCAATCGGGATATTCATCCAGAGATTGAACGGGTCCGGAACATGCGGTGGCGTCTGCCCGATCGCGGCCAGCGCCATGCGCAGATTGTCGGCACAATTGTCATGATATTCGACGCAGCCAAGACGCTGATAGCGCGGCCAGTCGCAACAGGCGATCACCGTGTCATGAACGCCGGGAGAATCATCATGCGTGATGGTGACGACGGGACGTCGCCGGTTGCTGACCAGCGTGTCACCAATTGCCGGCATGACGCTTTCAAGTTCGGTATGACAATGCGCCATCGACAGGAACTCGAAGAGATTGTCGGCGCTGAAGGCCCAGAAATCGCAAACCTGGGTCCCATGCGTGTTGACCACACGGAGTGACTGGCCGGCCGCAACCCGCACCGCTATCCCACACCGCGGCGGCACCCGGTAAATGGTGCCGACAATGGCCTCGCCCGTTGGGGATATCGCGCTGTCCAGCGTTGCATTCCGTCCGTCGGCCTGATCAGGAGCATATGTCATGGTCCTGTCTTCCTTCCCGGCCGGCGATCAGCCATCCTGCCTGCCGCGGGAGTTCAGCCACCCTTCCGCGCCGGTCTTGACGAAGGTTCCGGCATTCAGCTCGCGGAATGCCTCCTGCAGTTCAGCCCGGCTGTTCATCACGATCGGCCCGTGCCAAGCCACCGGTTCGCGAAGCGGTGCGCCGGAAATCAGAAGAAAACGCACACCATGCTCGCCAGAGGTGACCTCGACCTCGTCACCGGCCCCGAAAACCACAAGGGTCCGGTTCCCCGACCGGTCGCGGATCTTCAACTCCTCGCCGGCGAATTCCTTTTCGACATTAACCCCGAACGGCGCCGAGGCATTGCCGAAACCGGCATCGCCCTCGAAGATATAGGCAAAGCCCTGTCGTCTTGTATCGAACGGGAAGCGCTTTGTCGTATTCGCCGGCAGGCTGATATCAAGATAGGAAGGGTCGGTATCAATGCCGTCAACCGGGCCCCTATAGCCACGATAATCACCGGCGATGACGCGGATATGCGTGCCGTCATCATCGGTCAGCGTGTTGATATCGGCTGACTTGATATCCTGGTAGCGCGGCGTGCACATTTTCTGGTCGCGCGGCAGGTTGGCCCATAGCTGAAAGCCGTGCATCTGGCCCGTTGCGTTGCCGGTCGGCATCTCCTGATGGATGATGCCGGACCCGGCGGTCATCCATTGCACGTCGCCATCGCTCAACACCCCGCGATTGCCAAGTGAATCCCCATGCTCGACATTGCCCTTCAGAACATAGGTGATGGTCTCGATCCCACGATGCGGGTGCCAGGGAAAACCCTTCAGATATTCCGCCGGATCATCATTCCGGAAATCATCCATCATCAGGAAGGGATCAAAGGGATCGGTATCGCCAAACCCGAACACGCGGTGGAGGTGAACGCCGGCCCCCTCCATCGTCGGGGTGGCCTGGCTTTGCATCTTGATAGGGCGGATCGACATTGCAGACCTTTCTGTTAGCTGTCCTGAGTTACAGATGTAGGACAGCGCCCGGTCAATTCAACCGGGTCGACAAAGCGAATGGTCCCAGCGAACTGATATCCGGCCAGGAATGCGATCAGGCGCGCCCGGTTCAGAATTTCTCGCGCCGCCTGAATTTCAGAACGCCGGGAAGCCGCTTCACCACCGTTCCGCTGGTGATGATGAGCACCATGCCGACCCAGGCCAGCATGTCGGGAAGCGTGCCGAAGATGACCAGCCCGATGATCACCGCGGCGATGATCTCGAAATAGGTGAAGGGCGCGATCCGGTCCGCCACCGCCATCGACATGGCGGTGATCATCAGGGTCTGGCTGAGCGCGGTCAGGACGGCCAGCATGGCGATCAGCATCATCTGGTCGCTGGTGGGAATCTGCCAGACGAATGGCACCGAAAGACTGAGCGCTGCCGTCGCCGCAAGCGCCCCCCAGAGCGAGACGACAACCGGGTCCGACATCACGCCAAGCTTGCGGTTGAACAGCATCTGCAGCGCCACCATCGTGCCGGTGAACAGAATAAGCAGCGCCGCCGGGTCGATACCGGTCAGATCTGGGCGGACAACCAGCAATACACCGGAAAAGCCGCCCAAAACCCCCAGCCAGGCCGATTTCGACACCGGCTCACCAAGCACCCATGCCGACAGCGCGACCATGATGAACGGGTAGATATAGAGGATCGAGATGGCGTTCGCATAATCGACATGCCGCACGCCAAATAAAAAGGCCGTATTGCCAGCCGCCAGCATCAGGCCCCGCGTCACCTGAACCAGCGGCCTTGCCGGCCGGAAACATTGCGGGCCGACACGCCACAGCGCAACCGGAACCAACAGCAACGCATATCCGGCGAAACGGAACCAGCTGACTAGCGGCGGTGACAGGCTCTCGGTCAGGATTTTCATCAACGCGCCGGACAGCGCCGCAAGGCACAGCGCGGTCAGCATGATGATAACAGCTGCGGTTTCGGCCGGAATACGGCGCAGGATTTCAAACATCATTTTACGGGCGTGTGGCACGGTGGCACTGCCAGTCGGGAAGGACGGTCATGCGCGATGATGGCACATCAACACATGGACAGAAATGGAAAAGTCGGCTTGTTCTTTGCCGCAGGCTGGCCGACACTGACACATAAATGTGTCCAACAAATAGGAAATCGGGAAACAAATCAATGCGCTTTGGTATTCTCGGAGATGCGAAGATCGCGCGCGAAAAACTGTTGCCGGCGATTCGCGGTGCCGGCCATGAGGTCACCCATATCGGGCGGCGTGATGCCAGCGCGGGCGCCGATCCCATATGGGGCGATGTCACGGTCTGCAGCTATGATGATCTGCTGGCAAGCGCCGAAGTCGATGCCATCTACAATCCGCTGCCAAACCATCTTCACGTGCCGATGGCGATCCGCGCCCTCGAGGCCGGCAAACCTGTTCTAAGTGAAAAGCCCCTGGCGCTGTCGCTGGATGAGCTGGACGCTGTCGAGGCGGCAATGGCCAGCACCGGGCACTATCTCTATGATGGCTACATGGTCCGCTACCACCCGCAATGGGACTGGATCAGGGACATCGATGTGGGCCGGCGAAAGCAGATCAGCGCGCATTTCTCCTACCCGCCGCAGCCAACCGGCAATATCCGGAATGTCGCCGCCTGGGGTGGTGGGCCGATCTGGGATATCGGCTGTTATTGCCTGATGTCGGGGCTGATGCTGTTCGATGGCACGCCCGAGCTGGTATCCGTCATCAAGGAAGCCGAAGACACGCTCGATGTCGAAAAATCGGCAACAGCCATTATCGATTTCGGTGATGGTCAGGTGCTTCACTTCACCTGTTCCAGCGGCAGCAGCCTATGCCAGAGCGTGCAGCTTGTCGGCACCGATGGCTGGGCCCGTCTGGACGTTCCCTTCAACCCACCACCTGTCACGACGGGGCGCTGGGCGCATCGCGACCAGACACCGGGTGGCATGCTGGGCCTTGGCGTCGAAATCACCTTCGAAGCCTGCGATCAATATCAGCTGATGGTCGAGGATTTCGCCAGCGCGGTCGCCGAAGGCCGGCAAACCGACCTTGAACAGTCGCGTCACCTGACGCGCATCCTGGGGGCAATGGTCGCGGCCTGAGGGGCGCGACGGTCCTTACCCGACCTTCAGCAGTTCCTGCCACCGGTGGCAGGCCACCTCATGCGCGCCGTCAGCCGTTTCAAGCTGTGGCTCCTCACTGCGGCAGCGGTCGATCACATGCGGGCATCTTGTGTGGAACTTGCAGCCCGAGGGCTGGTTCGTAGGCGACGGGATTTCTCCCTCCAGACGCTGCGCCCGCCCGCGATCATCGGGATTGAGCGACGGAATAGCCGAGAACAGGGCCTTGGTATAGGGGTGTTTTGGTGCCGCGAAGAGCTGGCGTGTCGGCGCCGTCTCGACAAGACGTCCAAGATACATCACCGCCACATGGTCACAGGTATGCGCCACGACACTCAGATCATGGCTGATGAACATGAAGGTCAGATCCATTTCGCCCTGAAGCTGCTTCAAAAGATTCAGCACATCCGCCTGGATCGAGACGTCAAGTGCCGCCACCGCCTCGTCGGCGACGATGAATTGCGGACGCGAGACAAGCGCCCGCGCAATCGATATGCGCTGGCGTTGCCCGCCGGAAAAGGCGTGCGGGAACCGGCGCAGATGCTCCAGATTCAGGCGGCACCGCGCGGCGATTTCACGAACGCGTTCATCGGTTTCCTGACGCGATGAGGTGATTTTCATCACCTCCAGTGGCTCGGCGATAATGTCACGGACGGTCATCCGCGGCGACAGGGCGGCGTAGGGATCCTGAAAAATCAGTTGCGCGCGCCGGCGATAATCGCCGAGTTCGTCCTTTGACAGAGCTGTCAGATCATAATTCACATCGCCATCATCATAGGTGGCGTTGCCGCCGGTGATCGGCACGGCGTTGAGCAGCGCGCGTCCAAGCGTTGTCTTGCCCGAGCCCGACTCCCCGACAAGGCCGAAGAAGGAGCCACGTTTGATATGGATCGAGACATTGTCGACAGCTTTCAAAATCGAATGCTGGAAGATCCCCTTGCCGATCTTGTAACCCACCGACAGGCCGGCAGCCGAAATCAGGATATCATCACTCATGATGCCTCCTTGCCGGCATAAAGATGGCAGGAAACGCGGTGCGCCGGGTCGATCCATTCCTCCAGCGGCACCGAGGCCGAGCAGGCAGGCCCCACAACGTCGCCGCAACGCGTGTTGAAGACGCATCCGGTCGGCCGTTCAAGTGGCGAGGGAATATCCCCCGGCACCGGTGTGAGCGGCGCGTCAAGATCGTCAAGGCGCGGCAATGCTGCCAGCAGCCCCCTGGTATAGGGATGGCGGGGGTCACGGATCACCTCGCGGACAGGCCCCTCCTCGATCAGGCGTCCCAGATACATCACGCTGACCTTGTCGGCGGTCTGTGCCACAACGCCAAGATCATGGGTGATGAAGACGATACCCATGTTGAATTCATCGACAAGCTCCTTCATCAGGTCAATCACCTGGGCCTGGATTGTCACATCAAGGGCGGTTGTCGGTTCATCGGCGATCAAAAGGCGGGGCTTGGTCGACAGCGCCATCGCGATCATCGCGCGCTGGCGCATGCCGCCGGACAGCTCGAACGCATATTGATCGACCCGGCTCGATGGGTCCGAGATGCCGACGCGGTCGAGCATCTCGATCGCGATTTCGCGCGCCTGCGCCTTGCTCATCTCGGCATGAAGCTGCAGCTGCTCAATCATCTGCTTGCCGATGCTGATCGACGGGGCGAAGCTGGCCATCGGCTCCTGAAAGATCATCGAGATGGCACCGCCCCGCACAACCTTCAGATCGGCGGCACGGCTGAGCGACAGCACATCGATCCCGCCGCTGTCGGTATGCAGGGTGATCCGGCTCTCCGGCGAATAGATGGCGTTCGAGGCGTTCAGATGCATCAGCGCCTTGGCGGTCACCGACTTGCCGGACCCGCTCTCGCCGACAAGCCCCATCACCTCGCCCCGGTTCAACGAGAAGCTGACATCATCCACCGCGGTGATCAGCCCCTCATCGGTGCGGAACTGCAAGGTCAGGTTTTCAACGTCAATCAGCCTGTCCATCACCCGCCCCTATTTGCCTGCGTCCGAATAGGGGTCGGCAGCATCGCGAAGGCCGTCACCGACAAAGACAAAGGCCATGACGAGGGTGATAAAGAAAATCACCGGAATGAAATACCACTGGTAGTTCAACAACACATCGGCGCTTGTCACATTCTGCAGCATCACGCCAAGCGAGTTCACCGGGTCCTTCAGCCCCAGCCCGATGAAGCTGAGCGCTGTTTCGGACAGCACCATATAGGGGAATGAAATCACCAGATCGACGATGATATAGCTGGTAAAGCTTGGCAGCAGGTGCCGGCGGATGATGTGGCCGGACGAGGCACCGCAAAGCTGTGCCGCCAGCACATATTCCTGGTTTCGTTCGGTCAGCAGATGCGTTCGCACCCGCCGCGCCAGTGTTGGCCAGCCAATGAGGCCAAGGATCAGCGAGATGAAGAAGAACCGCATCTCGGCCGACCATTCCTGCGGTATGAAGGCGGCGATCGCCATGAACAGCGGAATCGCCGGCACCGTTCGCACGGCGTCGGTAACCATCTGCAGAACGGAATCGATCCAACCTCCGTAATAGCCGGATACACCGCCAATGATCAGCGCCAGCACGAAGGCGATGAAGACACCGATGCTGCCAACCTGCAGCGAGGTCCAGATCGCATGCAGGGTCCGCGAGAAGATATCCTTGCCCGTGGCATCGGTGCCAAACAGATGGATGTAACCGTCACTTATGCCGAACAGGTGTGTTTTTGCCGGGATGAAGCCAAGCAGCTTGTAATCCGAGCCTTCCACGAGGAACTGCACATAACGGCGCTTGTCCTCATTGACCTTCTCGACCCAGCGGAAATTGGTCTTGATCGAGCGCTCACGTTCAATTGTGTGGAGGAAGGGTCTGAGCGAACAGCCATTCTTGTCACAGAACATGGGGACATTCGGCGCCCCGTTCATATAGTCCTTGTTCCGTCCGGCGATAGTTGGGTCATAGGGTGACAGGAACGGAGCCAGAATGCCGGAGATGATCAGGACGATCAGAACCGTTGCCGCGGTCATGGCGGCACGCTGTTTCTTGAAGCGAGCCCACACAAGCTGGCGCTGCGAGGCGGTAAAATAGGCCTCCCTCGCCTTCTGGTCACGAAGCGTCTCGGCTGTCTGTTCGGATGTCGCGCTCATGGGCTACCTGATAATGCTCTTTCGGATACGCGGGTCGAGAACCGACAAAAGCAGGTCGGTGAAGAAGTTCAGCGCAACGATCGAGGCCGTCAGAAGAAAGATGATGGCGCCGGCAAGCTGCTGGTCGTTCGAGCGGGCCAGAGATTCGATCAGCAGCGCGCCGGCATCGGTCAGCGTCAGGATCAGCGCCACGATCGGCAGCTCGTTGAACACGCGGTTCAGGTCGAAGCCGAGGCTGTTGACGATGGGGCCAAGCGCGTGCCGGGCCGGATAGCGCCATAACAGCTTGCGTCCCGAGACACCGCGTGCCGCCGCCGCCGTGACATAGAGCTTGCCGATTTCATCGGACATCAGCGCCCGCACAGTCTGCAGCGCAAAGGCCGTTGCCGACCAGCCAAGGATGAAAATCGGCAGCCACGCATGTTTCAGCAGATCGATGAATTTGTCGAAACTCCAGGGGGCGTCACGATATTCCTTGGAAAACAGCCCGGTGAGGGTGTCGCCGAAATACACTGTGGAGAACAGCATGATCAGCAGCGCCAGCAGGAAGTTGGGCATGGCGAGGCCAAGATAGCTGATGAATTTGAGACTGTTGTTCATTACCGCGCTGCGGCTGGCCGCTGAAATGATGCCAACCGGTATCGCTATCGCATAGGCCAGCGCCAGCGACGCCAGACAGACACCCAGCGACAGCCAGAATTTTGTCCCCAGAAGCTGTGCGATATCGACACGAAGGATGCAGCTGTTACCGAACTCGCCCTGGAAGGCATTCACGATCCAGAGTGCCCAGCGCTGTGCGAAGGGTTTGTCGAGGCCGAGCCTGATACGCTCATTCTCGATATCCTGAACCGAAATGCCTGATCCCTGGGTGTTCTTGAAGGCAAGGTAGCGCTCGGCGCAGTCCCCCGGCACAAGTTCCATCAGGGTGAAAACGATAAGAGACACGATGACCAGCGTCAACATCGCGAACATGGCGCGGATCATGGCGAACTGGGCAAGCTGTCTCATTGGGAAGCAATCGCGCAAAATTTGAATACAAAAAGAGGCGGGCGTGACCGCCCACCTCTGGATGTTAAAGCCCTAACCGGCTTATTCGTCAAGGAACCACTGCGTGGCCCGGTACGGATATGTCCGGTAGTAGTCGTAGGACGCTGTCTGGAACGAGGAAAAATTCTTCAGCTCGTTACGACGATAAATCGGGCTGGTAGCCAGAACGGTGCCGATATACAGCAGGTTCTCGGTCATCGTGGCCGCCATGCGGGCGCCGATCGCGGCCGATTCGGCGCTGCCGGGGGTGGCCGACTGGAATGCGTTGATGTCGTCCATCATCGACTTCACGAAGGCCGGTGGCTCAACGCCATTGGCGCCGTTGGAACTGACCCACTCAGCCCACAACATGCCGGTGCGGTGTTCGAAATAGGTGCCGAACGGCGGAACCCACATTTCGTTATTGCCCATCACAATAGCAACCGGTTGACCGCGCTTCCACATGCCGACATCAAGCTTGTGTCTGAACACCTACCTGCGACCAGTGGTTGGCAACGAGTTCTACAACCTTGCCGGAAATGCCCTGGGTGGCGAACTGCATGTTCAGGACGATCTTCTCACCATTCGGCAACTCACGGAAACCGTCGCCATCGGTGTCCTTCATACCGACCTCATCCAGCAGAGCCTTGGCACCGGCCGGATCATATTCGGTGGCGTAGCTCAGCCACTTTTCATCAACGAAGTCCGGGGTCGGGGAGAAGCCGATATTCTGGCGAGACACGCCCTGACCAAAGAAGGCAACTTCATTGATCTCATCACGGTTGATCGCAATCGACATCGCCTTGCGGAACCGCACATCACCGAACACCTTGCGCTTCTCGGCATTTTCCGAGGTCACGTTGAAGGAGAAAGACTGGGTTGCGATTTCCGGACGCAGGTCAACGGTATAGTTACCCTTTTCCTGATTTTCCAGCAGCAGCGGCGCGTCGATCAGTTGAAGCGACTGCGACTTGTAGTCGACTTCGGCATTGACCAGTTTCAGCACCCGAACCTGCGGGTCGTTGATATAGACCTCATCCTGTTCCGAAATATAGGGGAGCTGCTGGCCGGTCGGGTCCACCTGGTGGAAATACGGGTTGGCCACATAGTGACGGCCCTCGGCGGTATCACGGATGGTGATATGCGATTCCAGGGTCGGCACGACATCCGCCGGCAGGTTCGCGACCTTTTCCGGGCTGTTGAGCAGCGGCGACGGCGTATCGGTCCAGTCCGAATTGCCATAATAGGCGGCGATCACGGCGTAGCCGTCATCGAAGCCCATCGACTGGGCGAGCTTGTCCGCATCCGCGTTGATCGCCGGATGGAACTTTCCGAGGAAATGCTTCGGCTGCCAACCCTGCGCATAGGATGTGGCGAAGTGCGCCAGCAAACCCGGCTTTGGCGCCGGCATCTTGAAGGTCACGGTTTGCGGATCGGAGATCACCACTTCCATCCGCTCGCCCGCGACAAGCGCGTAATCCTTCGGCTCGGCAAAAACCTTCGGGTCCATCATCAGATGGTCATACCAGAATTTGACGTCCTCAGCGGTGAACGGGTGGCCGTCGGACCATTTATGGCCCTTGCGCAGATGGAAGGTCAGTTCGGTGAAGTCGTCGTTGAACTTCCAGTCCTTCGCGACGTTCGGCACGATGGTCAGCAGATCATCCGAATAGCGGACGAAATTGACATGGCGCACCGACAGGAAGTCGGAGGTGCCGGCCTCGGTGGCGTTCGACAGCACGTCGAGGGTGCCGCCATATTTGCCAACGCTGTCATAAGGAACAACAACAAGCGGCTCTGCGGGAAGACGCTCAGCAAGAGACGGCAGATCGCCGTTGCCGCGAATCTTTCCATTCAATGCGGCGCTGTCCGGATTTGCCGTGAATGACATGGTGCATCCGGCGGCAGCCTCGAATTCGGCCTTTTCGAATTGCTGCGGATACGCGCCATCCGCAACGCCTTTCATGTCCGCCACGGAAATCGCCGGGCAGCTGGCATGAGCGCTGAGCGGAAGTGCCAGCATCGCCATAGTCACAAGGAAGTATTTTTTCATCGCCTTCTCCTGATTACTCTGAGCCTCGGAAATGGGCTCTTCACAACAGCACCTGTAGGATGACGGGTCATACCTGACCACCAGGATATCTTCAGTCGAGATATCCTCGGTTGATAAATATTCAGGGCATCGGGGCGCCGTGAACGACCCAAAGCCATGAAATATCGCCAGCCTCCTCCCGATGCGGTTTTCCCAATGCAAGACGCCTGTGAGCTGCCAGACCGACGACCCTGAAGGCAACCGCGCTCCCACCGCACAATGACGTCTACATCCCGATTAGACTGCAATGATTACAGGGATGTGACAAGAGGGCTGTTGGTCAAAAATTGCTTCATCGCGGATTCAATGCTGTCCCCTGACAACACCATCGGGCGTGATCATGGTGCTGGCAAACCGGCCTTCCGCATGCCGCATCCGGTGGTTCAGCAGCCGCTCAAGCATCGACAGCCTTACCGTG
This sequence comes from Alphaproteobacteria bacterium, assembly GCA_009920665.1. Lineage (GTDB taxonomy): Bacteria > Pseudomonadota > Alphaproteobacteria > Puniceispirillales > Puniceispirillaceae > UBA8309. The sequence continues at coordinate 133,641 of RFZL01000001.1, forward strand.
TCCGCGCCGCTATCGCCGGCGATATTCCGCCCTTCACCCTCACCATCATGGTCAAACAGGATCGGCGGCAGACCACCATTGAAATGCACGAGTGAATGCCTGGCGGTTCGCAAAATGGCGACACCGCACTCGTGCGATGACAGGCCGAACTGTTGCTGCGCCGCGGTGGGTTTCACCGGGTCACCAAAATCCAGCTCGGAAACGCTGTAATCCCTCCAGCCTTCCGGCATCTCGCCTCTGGCAAGCGGCATCAGCGAGTGTCCGTCGACGGTATCCGGGCAGTCCTGGCCAAGCCAGTCGAGAATCGTCGGCATCACATCAACCGATTCGGTGGGCAGATCGACCCGCGCCGGGCGCGCGCCGGGGACACGAACCATCAATGGTACCCGAAACGCGGCGTCAAGATAGTTCATCTTGCCCCAGCATCCGTGATCGCCAAGCAGTTCGCCATGATCCGATGTCACGACGATCAGCGTATCCTCATACTGACCGCGAGATTTCAAATGCGAGATGATACGGCCGAAATGATGATCGAGTTCGGCCACCAGCCCCATATAGACGGCGCGCAGCATGGCTGTGGTTTCCAGCGACGGTGCCAGATCCGGAAACCCGCACACCATGTCATGAGGCTGCCGATAGGTGGTGGCCGCGCCGTTGAAAGGATGCGCGGCGGCGAATGCCTCGCCAATGCCGCCGGCGGGCGCCGGCATTGACGCTGCCTCGACGAGATTGTTGTAGGGGGACGGCGCGACAAAGGGCGGGTGCGGCCTGATGAAGGTGACATGCGCGCACCAGCCGTCACCGCGCGTCGGCAGGTCTTCAAGGAACCGGTCTGTCAGGAAGGCCGTATCGCTGTGATCGGCTTGGTAGAGCGCCGGCGCATCCGGTCGATCTCCGGTCGGGACATAGAGATCGTTTCCGGCCGGCACGTCATAGCCCATCGCCTCGAGATGGCCACGCCAGGTGCGGCTGTCGTCGAACCGCAGCTCCAGCGCCTCGGTGAAACCGTTCATCACCTGCTCATAGGATGTCAGGATCGGATCATCGGCATCATAATGGCGTGGATCGGCGGCCGTATCGGTATAGCCATAGAGCAGCGGCGCGATACCGCCGCGCCGCAGCTCGGTCGCGAGATTCGGCTTGTCCATCGGCAGCGGCGTCCCGTTCCGCACCGACCGGTGGTTCATCGCATATTGCCCGGTCAGCAACGAGGCGCGCGCCGGCCCGCAGGGGCTTGTCACCGACACATGGTTGGTGAAGGCAACACTGTCAGCCATGAAGGCCCGCAAATTCGGCAATGCCACCGATTCGCCCAGCGCGCCGAAAAGGCAATCAGCGCGCATCTGGTCAAACACTACAAACAGGATATTCGGACGCGTCACAACAACAGACCTCACAGTACCGGCACACAAAACACATCAAATCGGATTCTATGGATCCGGGCGCGACTGTAGGTTGCGAATGTCAGGTTTGGCAAGAGTGCGCATGAAGCTGCGGATCACCGGCACATCGGTGCGGGCGGCAAGATGCGCCAGCGTTTCCGGCATTGACGGGCTGACACCGTCCAGCCTGATCCGCCGGAGCCTCGTGTCATTGCCAATTTCCGATTCGGCGACAAAGCCAATGCCAAACCCTTCGGCAACAAGGTCGCGCACCGCCTCGCGTCCCTCGGCAATAATCGCCGCTTTCAGTTCAATGCCGGCCTCCTGCGCGGCCTGCATCACCCGTACCTGCGTCTCCGAGCCCTGTTCACGGAAGATCAGCGGGAAATCGACAAGTCTGGAAACAGCCAGGCTGTCTGGCGGTGCAGCAAAGAGTTGCGGGCCGGCAATGGCGATGATCGGCGACAGCCCGAGTTCAACCATCGTCAGGTCGGCGGCTCGCGGCTGGCTGCCGAAAATACCGATCTCCACCTCATAGGCACGAAGCGCGGCGAGTACATCGCGTGAATTGCCATGGCTGATATCAAGCCGCACATGCGGATGCTGGCTGCGAAAATCGCGCAGTGGACCGGCCGCGTGCGCAGTTGAATCAACCATGATCCGCAGGCTACCGCGCAAATTGGTGCTGGCACCCTCCAGGAAAATGCCGATCGCGGCCTCGCCTTCAAAGAAGCGGCTTGTCAGACGAAACAGTTCCTGTCCGCTGTCTGTCAGTTCGACTCGCCGGTTCTGCCGCCGGAACAACAACAGGTCATAGGCCGCCTCAAGCTGACGAACCTGCTCCGACAGCGCCGGCTGCGACAGGCCAAGCGCCTCGGCGGCGCGGGAAAATCCACCACACAGCGCCACATGATGAAACGCTCTGATCTGCGCGTACCGCATTCAACATATCCATAGATTTTATTTATACATCTATCTGTAATGAAGATTATACATATATCGGGCTTGACGCCAATATCGCGCCATGTTTCCAGGAGATGCCGCTATGAAAGATGGGAACCCGCCCTTTCCGAAGCCCGAACTGGGTGAGCCATATCTGCTGACACCGGGGCCGCTGACCACCTCCATCGAGGTGAAGCGCGCGATGTTGCGAGACTGGGGAAGCTGGGATGAGGATTTCCGCGCCCTGACAGCCGATCTTCGCCGGCGGCTGCTGGCACTTCTCGGCGATATGGCGGATGCCTATGAATGTATCCCGATGCAGGGGTCAGGGACTTTTGGCGTCGAGGCGATGCTTGGCACGTTTCTGCCGCGTGACGGCAAGATCCTCGTGCTGTCAAATGGTGCCTATGGTGCCCGCGCCGCCGAAACCGTTCGCTATCTTGGACGCGAATTGACGGTGATCGACAAGGGCGACTACCTGCCCCCGCGCGGCGAGGAGGTCAGCGCCGCCATTGCCGCCGACCCGGCAATCACCCATGTGCTGGCGATCCATTGCGAGACAAGTTCGGGAATTCTGAACCCGCTTGCCGAGATCGCCGCCGCGACGGCCGCAGCCGGCAGGCAATTGCTGATCGACAGTATGTCCGCCTTTGGCGCGATTGACCTTCAGCCGGACAGCATTCCTTTTGAGGCGATGGTCTCCTCGGCAAACAAATGTATCGAGGGCGTGCCGGGGTTCGGCTTTGTGCTGGCGCGGCGCGACGCTCTCAAGGCCAGCAAGGGTAACGCCCATTCACTCAGCCTTGATCTGCATGCGCAATGGACGGTGATGGAAAAAACCGGCCAATGGCGCTACACCCCGCCAACGCATGTTGTTGCCGCCTTTATCGAGGCATTGCGGATTCATCAGGAAGAAGGTGGAGTGCCGGCGCGCGGCGCGCGTTACACAGCCAACCGCGATATTCTGGTCGCCGGCATGCGGGATATCGGCTTCGAGACGCTGCTCGACAAACGCTGGCTGTCCCCCATCATCGTGACGTTTTTCAGCCCGGCGGACCCGGCCTTTGAATTCGCGCGTTTCTATGAATTGATGAAACGCCAAGGCTATATTATCTATCCTGGCAAGCTGACCGTCGTCGACAGCTTCCGCATCGGTTGTATCGGCCGAATGGACGCCGCGGTGATGCAGGGCGTGGTTGCCGCCGCTGCGGCGGCGCTTGCCGAGATGGGAGTCGACAACGCAGCGCCGCCGGAAGACGCGCTGGCCGAACGCCGCAAACTTTCCGGATGACGGAACCGATCACAACCTCACAACAGACATCAGACAGGAACACGGAACAAAAATCATGGCACTTACCACTTCAGTCGAAACCAATGGCCGCCAATATGAGGCCCCCAAATGCTGCGCGGTCGTGATCTGCCTTGACGGTTGCGAGCCGGCCTATCTGGATGTCGCCATCGAACGCGGGCTGATGCCGAATCTGCAACGCATCCGGCAGAATGGCACCAGCCGCATTGCCCATTCCGTGATCCCCTCCTTCACCAATCCGAACAACATGTCGATTGCCACCGGCCGGCCACCGGCGGTTCACGGTATTTGCGGAAATTACCTGTTCGAGCCGGAAACAGGTGAAGAGGTGATGATGAATGATGTGCGGTTCCTGCGGGCCCCCACCATTTTCGCAAATTACTACAATGCCGGCGCGCGGGTGGCGCTGGTCACGGCGAAGGACAAGCTTCGCGCCCTTCTCGGGGCCGGCCTGTCCTTTGATGATGACCGGGCGATCTGCTTTTCCTCCGAGCGCGCCGATCAGGCAACCGCGGCCGCAAACGGCATCGATGATGCCAGCGCCTGGCTTGGCCGCCCGGTGCCGGAAGTCTATTCCGGTGAGCTGTCCGAGTTCGTCTTCGCCGCCGGCGTCAAGCTGCTGACAGAATGGCGGCCAGATGTGATGTATCTGTCGACCACCGACTACATCCAGCACAAATTCGCGCCCGAGGAACAGGGCGCACTGGATTTCCACGCCATGGTCGATGGCTATCTCGGCCAGCTGGACGGGCTTGGCGCGGCCATCGTCCTGACCGCCGATCACGGCATGAAGCCGAAGCATGATTCGGCCGGTGATCCAGCCGTGATCTATGTGCAGGATCTTCTTGATGAATGGCTTGGCACCGCGGCGGCGCGGGTGATCCTGCCGATCACCGACCCCTATGTCGTGCATCATGGCGCCCTCGGCTCTTTCGCCACCGCCTATCTTCCCGACGGGGCGGATGCGGCGGAGATCAGCGAGAGGCTGGCCACGATCGACGGCATCATGCTGGTGATCGATCGCGATGAGGCGGTGCGACGGTTCGAGCTACCGGCCGACCGGATCGGCGATATCGTCATTGTGTCCGGTGAAAACATGACCATCGGCACCTCTGCGGACCGGCATGATCTGGCGGCTTTGAAAGAGCCGCTTCGCAGTCATGGCGGGCTGACCGAACAGGAAGTGCCCTTCATCGTCAACCGCAAGATCGACCTTCCGGCGGCACCGGCACTGCGCAATTTCGATGCTTTCCACTTCGCATCGATCGCCGCGGCCCAGTAGCGAACAGAATAACAAGCACCCTCACCGCACAGCGCGGAACCAGCCAGATACAGGACAGGAATTTCAAGATGTCAAACCACACCATCCGCCGCGAAGGCATGCGCATTGGCGGCGAGACCGTTCACACCGACAAGGTAGTCGAGGTTCGCTATCCCTATACGGACGAGGTGATCGGCACCGTGCCGGCAGGCACCGCCGAACATGCCCGCAAGGCGTTTTCGATCGCCGCCGCGTATCAGCCAAAGCTGACCCGCTATGAGCGTCAGCAGATCCTGTTCCGCGCGGCCGAACTGATCCGCGAGCGGCGCGAGGAGATCGCCCACTGGCTGACGCTGGAGCTTGGCATCTGCAAGCAGCATTCGCTGTACGAAACCGGCCGGTCCTATGATGTGTTCACACTGGCGGGTCAACTGGCAATCCAGGATGACGGCCAGATTTTCTCCTGCGACCTGACCCCGCACGGCAAGAGCCGGAAAATCTTCACCAAGCGCGAGCCGGTCCGCACCATTTCGGCAATTACCCCTTTCAACCATCCATTGAACATGGTCGCGCACAAGATCGCCCCGTCGATCGCGACCAACAACTGCATGGTCTGCAAGCCGACCGAACAGACACCGCTGACCGCGATCACTCTTGCCGACATCCTGTATGAGGCCGGGCTGCCGCCGGAGATGTTCCAGATCGTCACCGGCATGCCGGCCGATATCGGGGATGAAATGATCACCAATCCGGATATCGACATCATCACCTTCACCGGCGGCGTGCCGGTCGGCAAGATGATCGCCGAGAAGGCAGGCTATCGCCGCACCGCGCTGGAACTTGGTGGCAATGACCCGCTGATTATCCTGAACGATCTGAAGGGCGCCGACATCGAGAAGGCCGCCACCATCGCCGTTGCCGGCGCGACCGGCAATTCCGGCCAGCGCTGTACCGCGGTGAAGCGCATTCTGGTTCAGGAAAGCGTCGCCGACGATCTGGTGCCGCTGATCCTCGAAAAGGCCAAGGCGATCCGCTTTGGCGACCCGATGGATGCCGACACGCAGCTTGGCTGTGTCATCAATGCCGACGCCGCGGCGCTGTTCGAGGCGCGGGTCTTCGCCGCCGAGAAGCAGGGCGCCGAGATCCTCTACCACCCCGGGCGTGACGGTGCGCTGCTGCCACCGATTGTCATCGACCGGGTGCCGCATGACAGCGAGCTGGTGATGGAGGAAACCTTCGGCCCGATCGTGCCCATCGTGCGCGTTCCCGATGATGACGCGGCGGTGATGGCGATTTCCAACAGCACCGATTTCGGCCTGTCATCCGGTGTCTGCACGAATGATCTGATTCGGGCGACGAACTATATCGAGGGGCTGGATGTCGGCACGGTGAATATCTGGGAACAGCCCGGCTACCGGATCGAGATGTCGCCCTTTGGTGGCGTCAAGGATTCCGGCAATGGCGTGAAGGAAGGCGTGCTGGAGGCGATGAAATTCTTCACTAATGTGAAGACCTACTCCCTTCCCTGGCCGAACTGAGCCGACTTCCCAGGAAGCGTCCGGTCGCCAGCACGGTCTCGGCCAGCGCCAGACCGAGCGAGACCATCAGCAGCGCGAAGATACCCGCCGTGACAATGATCCATCCGGCGGCAAACGGAAATCCGAACACACCGATGAAATAGGACAGACCGAACAGCTGCATCGTCTGGGGCATCAGGTCTGCCTGCGCCTCATTCGCCGCCATCGCCTTGACGATCGGATAGGACACCCCATAGCCAATGCCGAACAGCGTGGCCGCCAGCAGATACAGCCACCCGCTGTCGCCAAGGACCAGAAACAGCCCGACGCTCAGCGCCATGACAACCATCAGCAGCGAGATAACCCCGTAAGGGTTCCTGCCACCGACAAATTCGGCGAACAACACCCGGCAGGCGATGACCGTTATGGTGTAGGTCAGAAAATAATCCGCATAGTCAAAGCCGCTCTCGGCCGCATAGACAGCCTGGAAATTGGTCACGCCCGCGAACACACTGGCGCCCAGCCCCACCATCCAGATCGGCACCGCCGCGCGTGTGCGCATGACCCTGGCCGCAAGCCCGAAGGACAGCTCGTCACTCTGGCCGGCGGGCACCGGCGCAACGATATGGTGCCGGAAGGGGCGTGCCAGGGCCGCGAAAATCAAACCGCTGACAAGGCAAAACCCCGCCGTGATCATGAAGGCGGCCTGCAGCCCGAGGCCGATGCGCTCAACCCAGGAACCCATCACCGGGGCCAGCCCGAACCCGGCCATGATGAAGACCGACAACAGGGTGAAGAACCTGACCCGTTCCTCCGGCTTGATGATCTGGCCAAGCGCCACCGGCGTCAGGGTATAGAACAGCCCCCATCCCACCCCGAGCAATATGCCGGCAAGATATATCTGGACACCCGTGCCCGCGGCTGTGGCGAACAGGAACAGGGACAAGGCTATGACGCCGCCCGACCATGCGATGGTCGGCATGCGCCCGAGCCGGTCGGTGACATGCCCCGAGAACATCACGATGAACAGGGTGCTGATGGCGGTCAGGGCAAGCGTGTTGCCGACATCGGCCTCAGTGCCGTTGAAGCCGGCGAACAGCGGCGGCAGGACAAAGGTGAGCCCGTAGGGCCCGGCCTGAAGGAAAGTGGCACTGAAAAACAGCGCGATGAGAATCGGTCTCTTCATTATGATCGGCCCTTGGTTGACTCCCCGGCTACGGTCTTTCCGCCGCCCTCGACAAAGGATGCCATTATTACCGCGGCAATGATGATGGCGATACCGGCGATATTGCCTGCCGTCAGCCTCTCGCCAACGAGAAGCCGGGCAATGGCACCCGCCGCGCCGAACAGGGTCGCGGCCAGTACGATGGCGATCATCCCGTTGGCTCTGCTGGTCTGCTGCAGCTGCCCCAAAAGCGTCCCCTTGTTACCAGATTGATGCTCACCAACCAGTTTTTCCGTGCCACGCTGGTGGCGTCGCAGTTTAGAGATGGGCGTCGGCATTTTTGGTGATACTGCGAGTTCAGACTTTCCGGATTCACGGGGCTGGCCGCGACTTCCACGTGTCCTGCTCGAAATGGCGGGACGCAATCACCTGCCAAGTGGAAGCGTCACCGGGCTCCGGAAATTCGATGATGGCACCCAGTCGAACCGATCCTCGGCAAGGCTGAAATCGGGCATTGTCTGAAGGAACACACCCATCGACCGTTCCATCACCATGCGGGCAAAATCATTTCCGATGCAGAAATGCTTGCCGGTACCAAATCCAAGATGACCGCTTGGATTGCGGTGCAGGTCATAGATATCGGCATCAGGAAACTTACGATCATCCCGGTTCGCAGATCCATAAGCCAGCACGACAAAATCGCCCTTTCGCATCCGCTGCCCATGCAGATCAACATCTCGTGTGAGAACCCGTTTGAAACGTTGCGCCGACGTGTTGTAGCGCAGCGACTCCTCGATCGCCGGCTTCATCAGGTCAGGGTTATGCCGCAGAGCGTCCTGCACGTCCGGCATCTGTGCCAGATTCAGCGCAAAGATACTCATGAAGCTCGACAGCGATTCAACCCCCGCCACCACGAACATGGCGGTGGTCAGCACGATCTCGCGCTCCGACAGCGCATCACCGTCGATTTCCGCCTCGGCAAGCCTGGTGATGAGGTCGTCGGCAGGTTCGCGCCGCCGCGCTGCAACCGCCTCCTTCAGATAGTCGGAGATTTCGGAAAACGCGTCATTCATCTGCCGGCTTCGTCCCTTGGAAGCCTTGTCGGTCGAAATTGCCAGCACCACCTTCGATCTGATTTCCGCCGGGTCCCGTGGTGGCAGACCAAGCATGTGCAGGATCGTATCCACGGTCACCCTGCTTGAAAATGAGCTGACAAAATCAAACTCTGTCTGGCTGGCACATTCTGCGACCGCCCGGTCGGCGACCGCCTCGGCATGGTCAATCACCTCACCAAGGTTCTTTCGGGCAAAGGCATGGTTTGCCAGGCGCCGCAACCGGTCATGCCGAGGCGGGTCAGTGGTGCCAAGTGTGCCACCTGAACGCCCGGGGATCTCGTCAATCAGATTGCCACTGAGAGAGGAATAGGTCTGCCAGTCAACCGCCGCATTTGCCACATCGTCATAGCGCGACAGAAACCATATCCCGGCATCCTCGCTCCAGTAACAGGGAAATTCGTCGCGCAGCCGCCGGTAGGCCGGAAACGGATTCGCATCTATCTCGGCACTGTAGAGTTGTATCGGTTCAGTCATCAGCACCAGTCCTGTCCACCGGTCGACCTGTTATGATCAGAAACGCCAGCAAGATCATCGCCAGGGCAATAAACGCACCAGAGACAAATCCATTATTCCCCGCAAGGAGATTGAAAAGCAGCAACATTCCGAGAGCAAGCAAAACAACGCGAACCGGGATGCTGATCGGCCCTGCCAACGCGCCTATCGAACATCCGGTAAGAAGAATGATGACGGCAATGATTGACGGGAGCACCATCCAAAGATCTGCACCGTCCTGAAAGGTCAGCATTTCGGGGTAAAGCACGAATACAAAAGGGATCACATATATGCCGATACCAATCCGCAGCGAGGAAAACGCCGTCTGCCACGGAGACGTGTTGGCGATGTTCGCGGCGGCAAAACTCGCAATCGCCACCGGCGGCGTGATCATCGACAAAATGCCAAAATACAGAACGAACATATGCGCCGCGAGAGGCGTCACCCCCAATTCCACGAGCGATGGCGCGATCAGCGTTGCCAGCAGGATATAGACGCCGACAGTTGGCATCCCCATACCAAGCAGGATGCTCAACAGCGCCGTCAGAAGCAGCATGACGAAAATCATTCCGCCGCTTGCTGCAAGAATTTGCAACGTCAGCACAAAGGAAAGACCAGAGACGTTCAGCACGCCAATGACAAACCCCGCAGCAGCGGCAAGCACGATAATATCGGCCAGCCCCTGCATCGCGGCCAGCAGTTGTTTGCCGAGCATCATGGCAGTTCTCATTGGACGCGCACCGGGTGCAATGAAACTGACCAGGAACAGAGCCAACAGGGCAGCAAGGCCGGAAAACTCCGGCGTGCGCCGTTCCACAAACAGATAGTAGATCAGCACCCCCACTGGGATCATGAACCGAAAATCCCAGGCGCTGATCTGTGAATCGACATTCGCCTGCCTGCCTTCCGGGCTGCCTTCCGGGGGTGCCGCGTCAACCGCCTTCTCACCCGAAGGAGTGAATTTGCGCGCCTCGAGATCCACAGCAAGGAACAGGGCAAAATAGAACAGCAGCGCCGGCAAGATAGCTGCTTTCGCAATGTCGACATAGGAGATTTCGAGAAGTTCGGACATAAGGAACGCGGACGCCCCCATGATCGGTGGCATAAGCTGTCCGCCTGTTGAGGAGATGGCCTCAATGGCAGCGGCAGTTGGTGCCCGATAACCTGCCCGTCTCATCATCGGGATTGACACGGCGCCGACGGCGGCGACATTGGCCACCGCACTCCCCGAAACCATCCCGAAGGCCGCTGAACCGACAACCGAAATCTTTGCCGCACCCCCGCGAAAGCGGCCGACAATTCTGGCTGCGAGATGCGAGAAAAGAGCGCTTCCTCCAAGCCCATTCAGCATGGCGCCAAAGAGAATGAAGGGCGCGACGACAACAGCAGCAATGTAGAGAATTTTCGAAAACAGGGCATTCGTGTCGAGTGCCAGATAAACCATCAATCGCGATATGCCGACCGGCCGTGTACTGTAAGAATCTGGCAGATGCGGAGTCAGAAAGACAAGCCCCCCCATGACCAGTATCAGAACGGGAAGGAACAATCCTGTCTGCCGACGCGTCGCTTCAAGAACACCGATAATCATCACCAGGCCAAGCACAACCGCCGAAGGCGGTGCCAGCGCCAGATCAAGCTGGAGCATCGGATAGTTGACCGCCACATAGGTAAACAGCGCATAGCAGGTGGCGGCAAAAACCAGATTCAGCAACGCCAAGGCCGGTCGCGCCGGCCCCCTGGACAGCAGAATCAGCACAACCGAATAGCCAGCGGCAAGCGCCAGAAACTGCTCGGGATAGAAATAATACCCATTCCGCGCGGGAAGGTCGGCAAGCCAGCCGAACGTTACAACCGCAAGATGAAGTTGCATCGCGCCACGAAACCAGCCGACAGCCTTCTCGATATCACTCAACGGTCAGCCCACCCGATCCTGCAAGCGTCGAGTTATCCGGTCTTGCAACCGGATAGCTCGATTGTATGACGGCTTATCTTGCCGCAGCCCAGGCAATTGTTGCCGGGTGAAAGGCGGTTGCAACGTCCTGCTTGTAGATTTTGTCAGGATCCAGACCGCGATACAGCGGAAAGGCACCGGCGAGCGCGTCCTTGTTGTTCGCAATCCCGTCCAGAACCTTCCTGATCGCTGCGTCCGGGACATGGGTGCCGGTCAACAGGGTGTTGTCATACCCCAGAACAGTCGTCGGCGCGCTGACACCGGCAAAATTCGGCAGCGGCGGAACAGTAACGCCATAGCCGTCCGGGAATTGTGACTTCAGCCTAGCGATGCTTGCCGCATCATCAGGCATGGCAAGAACCCTAACCGGCTGCGCTGCATTCACCTCGGCAACCTTTGCCGCACCGACGGCAAAGAAGAAAGCGTCGGCACGGTCGTTCAGGAATTGCTCGGCTCCGACAACAACATTGGGAACCATCACGGGCTTGATGTCGGAAGGCTCCACGCCACCGGCATGAAGAAGTGCCTTGGCAATCGTATCGACTGTGCCCATCGCACTGAAACCGACGGTGACACGCTTGCCCTTCAAATCGGCAAGGGTTTTGATATCGCTATCCTCATGCACGAAAAAGGCCGTGCGAAGGGGAAACAGGATCGCTGCGATACGCAGATTGTCCTGCTTCTTGCCGGAAAAGACACCGGTGCCCGAAGAGGCCTGCTGCGCTTCAAGAACATTCGCAATGCCAAAATCCAGATCCCCTGAATTGATAAGCGGAATCAACACAGACTCCCCTGAATTGGGCTGTACCCGCGCCTCAAGATCGGTCTTCTCATTCAGCACTTTTGCCAACACGGTTCCGGTCGTGAAACTCAGGGTTCCCTGAGACATCGTCCCAAGACCAAGATTTTCAGCCTGGGCAGCTGTCCAGGATGCAACAGAGACTGCGCCTGCCACCAACAAGGGTGCAATCTTTCTCATGGTTTCCTCCTTTATTAGATTTTATAGATTCACAATGGACCAATCAGCCCAGCAAAACAACAAGGCCGACCCGACATCATGACCCGGCATCATGACCCGGCATCATGACCCGGCATCATAACCCGGTATCATGACCGACATCACAAGGAAAGACGCGGCCGGATAGAGACCATCCGGCACGGTTCAGAACAGCCATCCCGGCGCGCTGGAGATCGAATGGTGTCCCTGGAACTGCACCACGCCTTCATAACCAAGATTGCGACCAAAGCCGCTATCCTTGAAACCACCGAACGGGCCGCGGAAATCCTGTGCTGTCGGGCCATGATTGTTCAGATAGGTGTAGCCGGCCTCAAGTTTACGGGACAGGGCCAGGGCGCGATCACGATCTTCGGTCCAGACCGATGAACAGAGCCCGTAACGCGAATCATTGGCAAGCCGCAACGCCTCATCCTCGCTGTCGAACGGCATGATCGGCAGCGCCGGGCCAAACTGTTCCTCGCGCACGATATCAAGGCTCTGGTCGGGATTGAGGATGATTGCCGGCTTCTGGAAATACCCCTGGCGGTACAGCGCCTCATCCGGCACCTGACCGCATTCCCGCACCTCGGCACCGCTCGCCCGCGCCTGCCCGATCATGTCAGTCACCGTCTTCAACTGCTTGGCATTATTCACCGGTCCCATATTGGTTTCGGGAAGCAAACCGTCGCCAATCACCATCCGGTCGCAAAGAGCCGTCAACCCGTCGACAACCTCGTCATAGCGCGACCGGTGAACATAGAGCCGTTTCAACGCCATACAGATCTGACCCGATGACATGAAAGTGCCGAGATACATGTTCATGAAGGCCTGTTCATCGAGCCGTGCATCGGCACATATGATGGCCGGGTCATTGCCCCCCAATTCGAGCGTGACCGGCGTCAAGCGATCTGCCGCCACTTTCATGATATGCCTGCCGATCCGGACCGAACCGGTAAAATTCACAAATCGGACCAGCGGATGCGACACCAGGCTGTCGCCAATCTGCGTGGCATCGCCAGTGACGATATTGATCACGCCTGGCGGAAACATCTCGGCAATCTTCTGCAGCGTCATGCTTGGTGCCAGCACCGACAATTCAGACGGTTTCACCACCACCGTATTACCTGCCATCAGCGCCTGAGGCAGCTTGGCACCGAGGATCGAGAGCGGCCAGTTCCAGGGGACAATCAGTGTTGCCACACCGCGTGGCTGACGCGTGATGATGGTATCGAATGGCGGACCATGCTCGATCTCGTCGCGCGCCAGCCTGTCGGCATAAGCAGCGGTGGTGCGGAACCTGTCACCAAGGCGTGACACTTCAATATGCGTTTCCTTGATGATCTTGCCATGTTCGCGGCAGAACAGCCGTGAGCGGTAATCGACATCGTCCTGCCCTGATTCCAGAAAGTCCGCGACCTTGTCCAGCTTCTCCGCACGTTCAGCATAGCTTGTTCGTGACCAGGCCGGATAAGCAGCGTGAGCCGCGCGTACCGCCGCGTCGACATCGTCAATCGATGACAATGCGGCGTGCCCGACAAGCTCATCCGGTCGCGCCGGATTGTGGAGGGCGTAGGTTCTGCCACCCTCGGCCGGTCTTGCGACACCGTCGATATAGTTTCCGGTGACGACCGGACGGTCGTTGCTGGCTGCGCTGAACATCATCTTTCCCTGCCGGTATTCGGGCCCTGACACATGCTGTCGTGATCGGCGATCAGGACGATTCCTCCTGATTCTGCTTGCGCCCTGAATCGACGATGCCGCTCATGCCATCATCAAGGCTCACCCCCAACTCCTCGCCAATCTTGCGGAGAGCAGGGAGCTGGACCGCCATATCCATGATCGAATCAAGCGCCTGATTGACCGGAGGCCGGTCACTACCAGGCTCACCGCCACCACCGGACCCGCCCCTGTCGAGCGCACCTCCGGTAATGTGGTGGATCTTGATGGAATCGATCTTCTCGGCGGGCCGGACCATCTGCTCGACGATCTTTGGCAAGGCCTCGAGACGTGCCTTGTCCCGGGCAAGATCGACAATCTCGGGCGCCATGACGTTCTCTGCCTCATTCATGGCGCGGACATTCTGGGCTTTCAGCGCCAGTTCCTCGGCCATCACAGAAAGTCTGGCTTTCTCGGCATCACTCTCCGAATTCGCCGCCTGCAGGCGGGCTTTGGCAAGCGTGACCATCGTCGCGGCCTCGACGTCTGCGGCCTCGCGCTTGCGAAGTCCGTGAACCTCGCTCTCCCGCTCGGCGGCGATGATGTCGAGGCTTTTACCGCGTTCGGCGGCCGCGATGGCCTTGGCCGTCTCAACACTCTCGGCGGCCTTTACCGCTTCAGCATGGGCGCCGCTGGCAGCGGCTTCTGCCTTGGCCTCGTCCATACTCTGCTTGCGAAGGGTGATATTGCGTTGCTGTTCGGCTGTCTGGACGGCAAGCTTTTGCGCGATCTCGGCCTTGCTGATTTCCTCCTCGCGACGGATATCGCTGGCACGGATGGATTTCTCCATCTCGATCTTCGCGGCATTGGCAGCGATTTCAGACTCCGCCTTGCTTGCCGCGATCTCGGCAAGCTGGACCGCACGAAGCGATTCCAGCGTCTTTACCTGCTCAATCTGCGCCTCCTGCTCCTCGAGATCGATTTGCAGCGTCCGCTTCGCCGCCTCCATCGCCGAGCGCCGCACCGACACCTCTGCATCAGCATCGATCGTGGCGCGCTCCTTCTTGGAATTCGCGATCACCTCGGCAAGCTTGCGCATGCCGACAGCGTTGAAGGCATTGTTCTCGTCGAGCGCGGTGAAGGGCGTCTGATCGAGGGCTGTCAATGACACGGATTCGAGTTCAAGACCGTTTCGACGGATTTCCTCGGTCAAGGCCGACTTCACCTCTTTCACGAAAGCACCGCGGCCTTCATGAAGTTCGTCCATGGTCTGTTGCGCGGCCACCGAACGTAACGTGTCGACAAGTTTACCCTCGATCAGGTCACGCAGCTTGTCAGCTTCAAAGGTACGCCGCCCCAGGGTCTGCGACGCACGGGCAATCGACTCCTCGGTCGGTTCCACCGACACATAGAATTCGACACCTACATCCACACGAAGCCGGTCCTTGGTGATCAGCGCCTGCTCTCCATGCCGGTTAACCTCGAGCCGCATCGTCTGCATGTTGACGCGGCTGACCTTGTGAAAATAGGGCAATACGATCACCCCGCCATCGAGAACGACCTTGCGTCCCCCGAGGCCGGTTCGCACCAGTGAGATTTCGCGCGACGCGCGTTCATATAACCACGCCGCGACCACCACAAGGATGACGACGAGGACAACAACCAGAAGAATAATCGATGTAGCGGACATCATATTCTCTCCTTTTCGGGTTAGAATTGATGCATGTTCTGGTAGATGTGCGAGGACATCCCACCATCAAGCATCAGATTGGCTCCACGGAACCAATGGGTCATATCGGACAACATGAAACACACCACAGGCGCGATATCCTCGGGCCTGCCGGGGCGGTCATTGACTGACAAATCTTCCTCGGCGCGTTTGCCAAGTGTCTTTTTGAAATCGGGCATGATCGGCGTGTCGACCGGTCCCGGGCTGACCGCGTTGATACGGATGCCGCGATCGCGCCAGGTCCAGCGGTTCTTCATTGTCCAGACGACAAGCGCCTCCTTGCTGAAGAAATAACTGCGCCCACCCTCATTGGTGATGTTGTAATCATGAATAAAACGCTCGACATCCTCGAAAGCCAGATGTTCCGAGGCCTTGATGGCTTCAATCGACTGCGGCCAGCCAAACCCGGCCAGTGACGCCAGATTCACGATCGAGGCGTTGTCATTCAGCTTGTCGATCATCAATGTGGTGAAATATTTCAACCCGACCAGATTCACCTTCAGCACGAGATCCGCCGGCCGGGTGGGTGGCAGGCCGGCGCTGTTGGCTATACCGTCGATCCTGCCGGGAAGCGCGTTGACCAGCGCCTTGATGGTGCGCCGGTCGGACATGTCGGCCAGATACAGCTCATCGACATAGTCTTCGGTCTTGTTAAGGTCCACGCCAATCACATCTCCGCCAAGTTGCTTGATCAGCTTTGCCGTATCACGGCCGATCCCGGAGGAACATCCCGTCACGACAATCACCTTGTCACGAAGAAGCTTGCCATAAGTCCAGTCTTTGGCAGCCCAGTCGGTATCCTGCATCACTGTTCCTCCCTGCACCTAGAATACCGGCGGGAACCCGCGCCCGCCGCGTTCCAGCGTCACCCATCTTGTCTCGGTGAACGTATCGGTTGACCAGCGTCCACCATGCCGACCGACACCGGATGATTTCGACCCGCCAAACGGCACATGAGGCTCGTCATTCACCGAACTGCAATTGATGTGGCACATGCCTGTTTCCAGCGCGGCGGCGATCGCCAGCCCACGCGACTCGTCCCTCGTGATGACGCCTGACGACAGGCCATATTCGCTGTCATTGGCGATCGCCACAGCTTCATCATCGGTGCGATAGGGGATGACCGGCACGACCGGGCCAAAGGTTTCCTCGGCATAGACTTTCATATCTGGCGTCACCCCGGTGAGGATGGTCGGCTCGACGAATCTGCCATTGACGCCGCCGCCAAGCGCCACATGCGCCCCCTTGGCCACCGCATCATCAATCTGTTCCTTGACCTTGCCGGCCTGCTTGTCATTGATCAGCGGCCCGATGACATGGCTGTTGTCGGCGGTCGGATCACCGACCTTCAGCTTTGCCGCGCGTGCAACAAAGCGTGACAGGAATTCATCGAAAACCGATTGCTGGACCAGAATCTTCTCGACCGACATGCAGATCTGCCCCTGATGCATGAAGCTGCCAAAATTGGCTGCCGCCGTGGCCCGGTCCATATCCGCATCCTCACAGACAATCAGCGCGTCCTTGCCGCCAAGTTCGACACAACATTTCTTCAGATGCGCGCCGGCCTTTGCCGCGATCACCCGACCGACCGGCGTGGAGCCGGTGAAGCTGATGCCCTTGACCAGCGGATGCTCGATAATCACGTCACCGACGGCTGGAACATTCTCACGCGAGCAGGTCACAACATTCAGCACACCTGCCGGGACACCGGCCGCCTCAAAAATCTCGGCAAAGATCATTCCGCCGGTGAAGGGTGTCTCCTCGGATGGCTTCAGCACCACGCAATTGCCGGCCGCAATCGGGAAAGCCAACCCCCGCGCTGTCAACAGCGTCGGGAAATTCCATGGCGAAATAACCGTCACGACACCCATCGGACGGCGCATTGCCAGCGATACCTTGCCATGGTCGGATGGCATCACCTCGCCGACAGGGTTGTAATTCATCGCCGCGGCGGCGCGGAACACCTCCGGCACATAGCCGGCCTCGAACATCCCCTTGCCGAACCAGCCCCCCCCCTCGCCCTGCAGCGCCGCAACAAGATCATCACGACGGCGCTCGAACTCGTCCGCCACCTTCAGCATGTAATGCGCGCGCTCGGCGTGGGTCAGGGACGACCATTGGTGGAACGCGGCCTGGGCCGATTCAATGGCCCGCACCGCCATCGCGCCGTCACCATCTGCAACCCGGGCCCAGACGGAGCCGTCCGCCGGGTTCATGTCATCAAAAGCGCGCCCTGTCGACACCCATGAGCCGCCGATAAACAGATTGTCAAATGATCTGGCCATTCAGACCTCCCTTGCTTTCACAAGCGCGCCATCCTTGTCACGCTTGAACACCGCAACCCGAGATTTGCGAAACACCGGAATTTCCGGCAGGTCACGCCGGGACACCGGCATCGACCCATTCTCGCCAGCCGATGATGACGGCCCGCCGTGCCGGCGTGGCTGTCGTGCCTGCTGCGCGGCCGCCTCGAAATCGGCCAGCATCGTGGCGATCCGGTCGTCATTGTTCACACGGTCAATACGCGGCTGGTCTATTGCTGACTGGCCTGACGACATCGATCCCGACGCCAGTTCCGGCTCCATTTCCGACTCCGGTCTGATTTCTATGATGCGGGGGGCCTTCTGGCCGGGCGACGGCGTTGCTGTCGGCGCCGGCACCGAAGGCCGCGCCACCGCGCTTGCCCGTCCCAGAAGATCACCAAGATTCTCGCCAATGAGTGCGCCGGCATCAGCCACAGCGCCACCACCCAGACCAGCGGGTGTGATAAAGACCTTGCCACTTGTCGGTAAGGCAGATGAAGCGGAAGCAGTTGTGGCCACAGATGTCTGGCTCGCTGCCGGTGCTTTTGCAACCGGCGGCAATGTTGGCCGTTTTCCAGGCGTGCCTCCAAGGTAAGCCGCCTGCACCGCCGGATCGGATGCAAGACTGGCAGCGTCATTCGCGCCAACAATATGGCCATTCTCAATCAGGTATCCGCGGTCGGCGATGGCAAGTGACAGCTTGGCGTTCTGCTCGACCACCAAGACCCCCGGCCCGGTCTCGCGAATCTGGCCAAGCGCCTGGAACAATTCCTTGCTGAGAAGGGGCGAGAGGCCGAGCGACGGCTCGTCAAGCATCAGGATTGCCGGGTCCGACATCAGGGCGCGTCCGATCGCCACCATCTGCTGTTCACCGCCCGACATCGTGCGTGTGATCTGTTTGCGTCGTTCACGCAGCTTCGGAAACAGGGTCAACACCCGGTCGAGATTCGCCTGTTCATTTACCCGCGCACGATCGCTATAGGCCCCGAGTCGCAGATTTTCCTCGACATTGAGGTCGCCGAATATAGCCCGCCCCTCAGGCACGAGCGCGATCCCGTCGGCGACGATCTCGTCTGGTGTGCGATCCAGCAACGACACGCCATCAAAACCGATATCACCCTCGCAATGGCCCTCGGAAAGTCCGGCAACGGCGCGCAGAAGCGATGATTTGCCGGCACCGTTCGCACCTAGGATGACGACCACCTCGCCCTTCGAAATCTGCACGGAAATATCATCCAGCGCACGATGCTGGCCGTAGCTGACGGAAAGATTCTTGACCTCAAGCATTAGACATCCTCCCCGATATAGACTTTCACCACCTCCGGATCGGACAGCACCTCATCGGGTGACCCCTCGGCGATCTTGGCACCGGCCGCCATCACGATGCACCGATCGCACAGCGAGCGGATGGCATCCATTACATGTTCGACCAGAATGATTGTGATACCTTCCTCACGGAGCGACCGGATCAGGTCGATCCCTTCCTGCAGCTCGGTCGGATTGAGGCCGGCAAGCCATTCATCAAGAAGCAGCACTCTCGGATTCGAGGCCAAGGCGCGCGCCAGCTCCAGCCGCTTCTGATCGATGTAGGTCAGTGATCCAACAGCCGCCGCCGCCTGTCCAGACAGCCCGACACGTTCAAGAAGCTTGCCTGCCTCATAGCGGGCCTGATCACCCCAGAGCCTGCGGTGCCCAAACACCATGCCGGCCATGCAGTTCTCGGTCACGCTCAGCCCCGGCAGGACCCGCACCAGCTGGAAGGTGCGGGAGATGCCGCGCTGGTTGATCTGGTTCGCCTTCAGCGAACTGATAAATCTGCCATCAAGGCTGATGGAGCCCTCGCTCAGCCGCAGGGCGCCGGATATCAGGTTCATCATCGTTGTCTTGCCAGACCCGTTCGGGCCGATGATGCCCATCACCTCGTTCTGCCTGACCTCGAAGGACAGGTTATTGACGGCGACAAGGCCGCCAAACCGCTTTGTTGCGTTCGTGACGCCAAGAACCGTCGCTACCATGTCGACCGCCTCCGCGTGGCCAACGCCTGCTCAATCCGCCCAACAACGCCTTTTGGCAGGAAATAGACAATCACGAGAAAGGCGATGCCCATGACAAGGGTCGAGTAATTCGAGTAGTTGGCGTTGATAAATTCCTGCAACAGCGCGAAGGGGATCACCCCGACAATCGGCCCCCACAGCCTGCCGGTGCCACCAAGCAGCGCCATGATCACAACGATGAAGGAGAGTTCCGGAGAGAACACGCCATTCGGCTCGATATAGGTGTAGCGCGGTGCGATCAACGCCCCGACCAGGGCAGCAACAAAGCCGGAGAAGGTGAACAGGATCACCTTCGATGTCGCGGTGTTGATCCCGACATGACGCGCCACTGTCTCGTCATTGCCGATAATCCGCAACGCGAAACCGAGACGCGAGCGGTTGACCCACCAGCCGGCAAGATAGACCGCTGCCGCCAGGATCACGAGATAGATGTAGATATCGGCCTCGGTCAGGTCGGTCAGCACATAGAGCCCGCGTGACCCGGTGAAATTGTTCTGGATCCAGGAGACCAGTGTCCGGATCATCTCGGCAAGGCCAAGCGTGAAAATCACGAAATAGACCCCGGACAGACGCAGGGTGGCGATGCCGATCAGAAAGGCCAGGACCGCACCGACGATCGGCGCAATGGCCACCATCGGCCAGAAGCCCATATTGTAGTCGGACATTCCGGTACCGACCAGATAGCCCCCGACCCCGAAGAAAGCCGCCGTGGCCAGCGAGATATAATGGGTCGGGCCGGAAAATAGTGCCCAGCTTGTCGCCAGCACCGTGAACATCGCAATAGTCAGCGCGATCGACATCCAGTAACCGTTGGCCACCAGTGGCACGCAGGCTGCCAGCAGCAACAATATCGCGCCCCAGATCAGCGATTTGATATCAGACCGGTGGCTCATGTCGGTCTCCTCCCGAACAGACCCTGAGGCCGGAACAGCAGAACGAGAACGAAAATGGCATAGGCCGCCGCCAGCGTAAGGCCGGGGTCAATCAGACGCGCCACCGTTGTCTCGACAAGGCCGAGGATCACCGCCGCGACGATAGCGCCGCGGATATCGCCAACGCCCCCCATGATGATGATGATCAGTGCCTTCATCGTGAAGATCACCCCGACGGAAGCATCGAGCGTGATGAAGGTCGAGATCAGCGTCCCGCCCATTGTCGTGACAGCCCCGCCAAGCGCGAAGGCCAGCGCCGACATGCGCGGCACATTGATCCCGACAAGACCACTTGCCTCGGTGCTGACCGACACCGCCCGCATCGCCATGCCGGGGCGTGTGAAATAAAGCCAAAGCCACAGCGCACCGCCGATAAGGACGGCAAAGCAGAAGGCAACAATCCGGTTCAGGGCAAAGGTCTCGCCGACAATCTCGAACGGCTCGGCAAGATAGGAATAGGTAAAGTACTCGCCATGGATCGAGACCATGATCCCGACAAGCGCAAAACTCATCCCGAAAGTGGCAAGAATGGAGTCAACCTCCAGCTGGCCCTGGTTCTTCGCGCGCCGCACGAGCGGCCGCAGCAGAACCTTGTAGATCACCCAATTGCCAAAGAAGGCCAGCGGCGCCACGATCAACATCGTCAGGATCGGGCTGATCGCATCTGCAAGGAAAATCCAGAAGGCGGCCAGCGCGCCAAGCACAAGAAACTCGCCATTCGCGAGATTCATGATCCTGGCCACGCCATATTGCATGTTCAGCCCGAAAGCGATCAGCGCGTAGGTGCCGCCAAGCAAAAGACCTGTGATGATGATATCCATCTCACCTCACCCCATGATACGAAACCCGGCCGGCACGAGCCGATGTCCAGACGCCGTCATACCGGATCCATGGGAAAACAGATTAAACGAAGAGGAAGTCGGCCACGGCCTGCGCGGCCGACTTCGCAGATTGGGTTGATCAGTTCCACCCGTCCTTCACGACGATCGGCGCGGCGCCATCCATCTGCGAGGATTTCACGCCACGGAACTTGCCGTCCTGCCACTGACCAACGGTCCAGAATTTGTTCGAGATCTGGCCCTCGAAGCTGATCGGGCCCATGATCGTGTCAAAGGTGTTATCCTTGATGTACTGGGTGACGACCTTGCGGTCGAGCGTGCCCGCGCCTTCGATGGCCTGTCCAAGAATTTCCAACGACACATAGGTGTTGGCCGAGGCCCAGCCGTCAGCCGCCTTGCCGGTGATTTCCTGATGCGCCTTGAAATATTCCTGAATCCTGGCTGAATCCTGGTTCACGCCACCGGCACCGAACACACCTTCGACTTTCGAGCCGAACTTGCCCTTGAAGGCGGGGAAACAGGTCGCCACGGCGGTATAGTACATCTTCACATCGAGATCCTGGATGATCGCCTGCTCGGTCAGGCCGAACGTGTCCGGCGGATAGGACCAGGCGACAAAGGCATCCGGATTGCTGTCCTTGGCGCCCTTGATGATGGGTGACAGATCGGGTGTGCCGAGCGGGTAGGATTTGTCATAGACAATCTCGAATCCGGCTTCCTTCATCCGCGGACGCGCGGCCTCGGCCAACTCAATCCCGAAGGCGTCGGCAACATTCACCATGGCGACCCGATTGCCGATTGTGCCGGCAGCACGCATGTCAGACAGGATCTCGACGACCGACTCGGTGAAAGATGTGGTGTTGCCGAGGGTGAAAAACAGGTTGTCGTAGCGCGCCGTCAGTTCCGGCATCTTGTCGGAAATGGCCGACACGCCAATCTGCGGGTAGCCATATTTGGCGTAGATGGGTGCGGCGGCCAGGTTGAAACCGGTGCCGTAGGGCGCGATGATGAAATCGACCTTGTCGACCTCGGCAAGCCGCTGAGCGGCCTTGATATGCTCACCCGGATTGGTCTTGTCATCATATTCGATGATTTCGACCATCATCTTCTTGCCACCGACATTCAGTCCGCCAGCCGCGTTGACCTGCTTCGACCATAATTCAACATTCGGCCATTGGGTTACAGCGGCACCGCCAGCAAGCGGTCCGGACTTTGGCGCGACCTGGCCAATCTTGATTACATCAGCCGCTTGCGCGGAGAAGGCGAGAAGCGAGGCCGACGCGGCGATCGCAACTGCCTTGAACACAGTCTTCAGCATAAGTTTCCTCCCAGAACAAATTCTTCCACCCATCCATTTTGGCCGGGTTGGCTATTGATTGCGGAGAAAATCTTAGAGAACAATGAAAATGCAGCGCAAGTAGATTTGCTTCCACCACGTAAGATGTACTCATTATTTTTATAATTGGATTCATTTTTTCAATTTTATTCAAATTATTTCTAAAATTGATATTGTTTGAATTCATATTTAACATCACTGAATCCCTTATGAGAGCAGAAAGCCCGAATCGTCATATTGAGGAGACAAAAGAATGAACCGTCTTGCCGGAGCCGCCCGCCAAAACAACAGTGACGAAGCCGTGACCGACGCGATCCGTGAAATGATCACAGACAACACCTTTGGCGAACATGAGAGGATTACCGAAAGCGATCTCAGCAGACGGCTCGGCGCATCGCGAACACCTGTTCGCATGGCGCTGAAACTTCTCCATGCTGAAGGATTGCTGACCAAGCTGGAAGGGCGAGGCTATCAGGCAAGACAATTCAGCGATGAAGCCCATCTTCACGCCACCGAAGTGCGTGGCGTGCTAGAAGGACTTGCCGCACAGCGGCTGGCACGGATCGGCCTGTCATCCCTGAACCGGGAACGGCTCGACAAGTCGGTAGAAGCCACAGCATCCATAATCCGCCGCGGCCTCATTGACAATGAGGCCATCGAGGCCTTTGCCGTCGCCAATCTGATTTTCCACCGCACCATCATGCAGGGAAGCGACAATCCCTTTATCGAGGACTGCCTTCGCCGGCTCAATGTGATGCCGAACAGTGGCGTTGGCGAGGTGCTGGGGCGTGATCGTGTCAGCTGGTCCCTGAACCGAATTATTGTCAGCCACAGCCAGCATCTGATCATCAAGAAGGCTCTGGAGACCGGCGATGGCGCGCGCGCCTTTGCCATGATGCGCGAGCATTCCAGCGCGTCGGCTGAATATCACGAATTGTTCTGATCCTGTGCTGTCAGGAATGGCACCAGGCGACCGGCCACCGCATCCGGTTGCTCGACCGGCAGGAAATGCCCTGCCCCCTCGATGATTTCCAGATGTGAGTGCGGTATCAGCGAGGCGATTTCCTGATGCTGGGCAACAGGGCTCCATTCATCCTGACGTCCCACCATGATCAATGTCGGGCATGCAATTGATGGCAGGTGGGCTTTCGCCTCCGGCCGCTTCACAAGCGCCCTGATCTGCCGCTGATGAATATCCGGCGTCATCCGAAGCACCATATCGGTCAGACCAGCCATGACATCCTTGTCCGGACAATGCACCATCGGCGGCAACCAACGCTCTGTCAGCGCGGCCATGCCATGCTCATAAGCCAGACTGACAATCTCCTCGCGGCGCTGGATTTCGCCGGGTTTCAGCGGATGGATTCCAGTGCTGAGCAGGGCCAGCCTTTCAATTCGCCCGGGGGCCAGCCGAACCATCTCAAGCGCCACGCGCGCGCCCATTGAATGACCGGCAACGGCTATTTGACCGTCAACCGCCGCGAGGCATTCATGGGCCATTTGCGTTATATGATCCTGACCAAACAGCTCGGCAACAATCACCGGCTGCGGAAGGTCCACCATCACCTGCGCCCAGACATGAGTGTCGGAGAGCAATCCCGGAATTAACAGACAGCTTGTCATGATATCGAAGGCGCGGGCCGTGCCGCCCCGCACTCACCCCTGTGACGTCTATTCAGATCTGGTGCGCCAACTATCCGCATAATTCTCACGTGCCTCGGCAGCATAAGGTGTTGGCGAGACACGAACGCGGATGTCGGTTTGAAGATGACGTTCAGTGGATGTCTTGCCGGTATCGTCAGGTTCGCCCCATTTAAGTGTCAGCACATCCCCGATTTCGCACCCGGCATCAACAACGCCAAGCGACAGGAAACACCTTTCATTGAAGCTGTAGCCGTTAAACATGCTCATCCCGACCATCCGGTCATCCAGCATCAACATGTCAGCCGAGGATGAGGCATAGTTTGGCTGGGGAAAATCGATCCATTTGAAGGGTGTGCCCTGCTCAAGCCCGCTGGCGATGACCTTCAGGACGTCTTCCCGGTTCCATTCCAGCGTAACCCGCTTCCGGTTCGGAGCGTCCTTCATCGCCGTCAGCGCCGCCTTGCCGATGAAGTCTTCCTTCTTCCAGCCGATATAGAAACCGTAACCAAGCTCGAAGGGATTCACATAGTAATCCTCGATATTGTCAGACACGAAACTGCCGCCAATCGAGCCAACCGCCTCATAACTGTCCGCTCCCAGCCAGTTGCGATATTCCGTCATCATCCCGTCACCGCTATAGATACCGGGCAATGGCGAGGGAATCCATCCTGATTCCAGCGTATTCGTGGAATAGGCGCGGCTTCCGACAGGTACCAGATTGACGCCGATGTCGCTTGCCGCCTCCATGATCACAGAGCGGACATAATGCTTGTCAGCGTAAGGCCCCCAGATTTCAAGACCGGGCGCACCTGCCATACCATGACGAAGCGCCTGCACCCTCTTCGAGCCTACATTGATCCAGTCGACATGAAAGAACTTGATGTCAGGGATGGGGCCGCCATTGATCTTTTCGAATATCTGCGGTGCGTCCGGCCCCTGGATCTGAAAACGATAATGCCCACGCATGACGCGCTCGCCATCCGGACGGCTGTCGGACCGGGGGTCATAGGACAAACGTACATTCCATTGGCCGAAAGCCGCCTGGAAGCGGAGCCAGTTTGCTGTCGGAGACCGCCCGACAAGGATGAATTTATCCTCTCGCTCACGGAAAATGATCATGTCGCCAATGACATGACCGGCCGGTGTGACCGGCACAAAGTGCTTCGCCCTGTTCAGACCAAAATTCGAGAAATCATTAATGCCGGTATGGGCCAGAAACGCTTCCGCCTGTGGGCCTTCTACCGTCAATTCATCCATATGGTGTGTCTGGTCGAACAACACCGCGCTGTCACGCCACGCGCGCTGCTCATCGCGCCAGTTGCTGAATTCCGGCGCCACGACAGGGTACACATACATTCCAATTTTCGAGTTCCGGAGCATCGCAACCGGATTGGCATGGCGGTTCATGACATCTGTCAGATTTTTCATTGCATTCCTCTTTATCGGCAATGGTCAGGATTTCACGAGGGACAAGCCAGGCACATTGGCCCGTGCCGGCAGATCACCGGCCATAAGCAGATTCAAATTTTGCCGCGCAAGCCTTGCATGCTCGCCGTCCAGTGGTGATGGTGCGCAATCAGCAGGGATTTGCGAAATGCGGCGCTGTCTTCCTGTCCGGTCAGGAATGAACTCGGGGATGCAAGTGGCATCCGACAAACGCGATCAACCTCGCGGATCAGGATCTGGCTTCCCGATGCCTCGGCCATCCAGCTGTGAAATTCTGCGTTGAGTTGAACATAAAGCTCAAAATTATCAGGTCCGGACAGGCCCATCGACGCGTCAAGTCCTGTCAGCGTGCGCCGACAGGCGCTCAGCATTGATTGTGAAACGCCCCGCTCGGCCGCAGTGCGAGCTGCCAGCCCTTCAAGGGTTCCACGGACTTCGATTGCATCTGTGATATCCTGAATCGTGTAGCTGCACACCTGCCAACGCCCAGATGCCTGCCGTTCGACAAGCCCCTCCTGCGCAAGCATGGCCAGCGCCTCACGGAGCGGCGTGCGCGATATATGAAGACGCTGCGCGAGCAACGGTTCCGAGACACGCTCCCCAGGGGCAAAGGCGCCACCCAGGATCAACGACCGCGTCTCGGCCAAAGCCTTCATGCTGAGATTCGTCGAACGGCTGTCCTTTGTCATAGGTGTCTCCGGATTAGCAGATTCTAAACGTATACAGAAAATCAAGAAAATCCAAAATTTTTCTTCTATTTCGTCAATTTTGATTAGAGATGTATACAACTATGGCTGTCTTTGATTATTCTGGTGGCGCAGATCCGTGACCGCAGACCTCTCGGCCTTCATTTCACTGGCAGCTGTCATAAGACGTTGACTATCACAGGCCTGATCTGAAAGGCTTACACCAGTATGAATGCAGATGTAATTATTGTTGGCGGCGGGCCTGTGGGCATGGCCCTTGCCATTGACCTTGCCCTCCAGGACATGAAGACGATCGTCGTGGAGCGCCACGAAACGATCCAGCAAGTCCCGAAGGGCCAGAACCTGACCGCCCGTACCGGCGAGCATTTCCGCCGCTGGGGCGTGACAGATGCCATTCGGGCCGCCTCACCGATCCCGCGAAGTTATGGCAGCGGTGGCGTAGCCACCTATGGCAATTACCTGTCAGATTATCACTATGAATGGTTCAACCGCGCCCGGATCGTTGACTATTATGCGGCGACGAATGAACGCTTGCCACAATATCGGACCGAAGAGGTGTTGCGGACCAGGGCGGCGGAAACCGGAAAGATCACCCTTATGCGCGGCTGGAGCTTCCAGTCGCTTGAACAGCATGATCATGGCGTGGCGGTGGACATCACCATGACACAGGGCGATGACACGCAGACAATATCGGCACCATTTCTTGTCGGCTGTGACGGCGCGCGATCGCCTGTTCGTGAAGCTGCCGGCATCACCCAGACCGTGGATCCGCATGACAGGCTGATGGCCCTGCTTGTTTTCAATTCAAGACAGCTTGATGAAAGGCTGGCCATCTATGGCGACAAGGCCATTTTCAATGCAATCAGCCCGGACATGAATGGATATTGGCAGTTTCTTGGCCGGGTTGACCTCGAGGGAAACTGGTTCTTTCACGCACCTGTTCCCCCCGGCACCACGCGCGAGAACTTCAACTTTCAGCAACTGCTGAACAACGCTGTTGGTGCCGAGATCGATGTTGATTTCAGCTATGTCGGCTTCTGGGATCTGCGCCTCAGCCTTGCCGACACATATCGGCAGGGCCATGTGTTCATCGCCGGTGATGCCGCACATTCGCACCCCCCCTATGGCGGTTATGGAATCAATACCGGATTTGAGGATGCGCGTAATCTGGCCTGGAAGCTGGCCGCCTGTCACAGCGGATGGGGCGGCGAGCGCCTGCTGGACAGCTACACAGCGGAACGCCACCCGGTCTTTGCCTCAACCCGCGATGATTTCATTGTGAAATCCATCCTCGAGGACCGCGATTTTGTTGACAGCTATCATCCTGAACGGGATCTGACGGCCTTCGAGACCGCGTGGAACCAACGGGCCAGTGGTGATGACAGCCTCGTTACGCAGTATCTTCCGCATTATCAGGGCTCACCGATCATCTGTGGTGAAACGGGCGCTGTCTCGGGCGCGACAGGGCGGCATGAGTTCGCCGCAAGGGCCGGACATCATCTGGCACCTCGACCGCTCCCCGATGAACAGGATTTGTGGAATATGCTCGGCCCCGGATTCACCCTGCTGGATCTGACCGGAAATACCGATTTTCAACAGCGCTTCGACGCCGCCACAAAACCGCGGGGCATTCCTCTCAAGATATTGGATCTGGCAGGTGCCGGCCTTTTGGAAACCTATGGGGCGGATGCCATTCTTGTCCGCCCGGACAACTTTATCGCCTGGGCCGGTTCGACCGATGATTGTGACGCCGTCGCCATCATTGACAAGGCAATCGGTACATGAGGAAACGCTAATGTCATATGAACTCGGACATCACTATATCGCCGGCAAATGGATTGCCGATGCGCCGAATGGATTGATCGATGTGGAGAACCCCTCCGACGGTTCAGTCCTCGGCACGGCACCAAACGGGTCCGCCGAGCTGGCAGATCGGGCGGTGATGGCGGCGCGACATGCCTTCGAGACCACGAGTTGGGCCAGTGATCCGCGCCAGCGGGCAGCAGCGCTGCTCGAATTCGCCAACATATTGGAAAGCCGGGCAGACAGCATTGCAACGCTGATGGCGCGCGAGAACGGCAAGGTGCTGGCGCAGGCCCGGCATGAAGTGGTGGCAGGTTACAGTGAAGCCCGCTATTACGCCGGCGTTGCCCGCAATGTGTTCGGCCGTACATTCGAGAGCGGTGTGGGCAAACTCAGCCTGATGACGCGTGAGCCGTCCGGCGTGGTGTCTGTCATCGTCCCCTGGAACGCGCCGGTGACGCTGCTGGTCCGGTCGGTCGCCCCGGCGCTGGCGGCAGGATGCGCAGTGGTGATCAAGCCGGCGCCACAAACACCGCTGACCAACGCTGCCGTCATGGCCTGCTTCGACGCGGCCGCCTCATTCCCGCCCGGCATAGTCAATTCCGTCAATGAACATGGTACCGAGGTCGGCACCGTCCTGTCCTCACATCCGCAGATCGATGTCATTTCGTTCACAGGTTCTTCACGGACCGGCAAGGTCATCATGGCAAACGCCTCGGACACGATCAAACATGTGTCGCTGGAGCTTGGTGGCAAGTCACCGGCGGTGGTGTTCAGTGACGCCGACCTTGACCGGAGCGTTGCCGAAATCCGGCGCGGTGTACTGGCCCTGAACGGGCAGATGTGTACCTGCATCAGCCGGATCCTTGTCCAGGACGATATCTATGATGAGATGAAGCAACGCCTTGCCGATACCTTCCGGGCGGTCAGGCTTGGCGATGCCAGAACCGGCGGCACCGAACTTGGCCCGATCATAGACAAAGCCAACCAGACCCGCCTTCTTGGTATCATAGATCGTGCCGCAGACGAGGCCAGCATGGTGGTGCATGGCAAACCCGGTGATGGTGATCTGGCCTCCGGGTTCTTCATCAGCCCGACAATGTTCGAGATCGAGGATTTACAGCATGATCTTGTGCAGGACGAATTGTTCGGACCAATTGTCTCGCTGGAGCGTTTCACAGACGAGACAGATGCCATCACCCGTGCCAACGCCACCCGCTTTGGACTCGCCGCGTCGGTCTATACAAATAACCTCAATCTCTCGATGCGGATGGCCCGTAAATTGAAATTCGGGACGGTGTGGATGAACAGCCACAACAGGCTTTTTGCCGAGGTCGAGACAGGCGGCTATCGCGAAAGTGGTATCGGCCGCCTGCACGGAATAGAAGCCATGAACGACTTCCTGGAAACCAAGCATATCTATATAGAAGCCGAAGGCTGATGCCGCAGATCAACTACCTGACACGCATCGAATTCGATTTTGGCGCGATTGCCGGCCTCGGCAATGAAATCACGCGGCTTGGTCTGAAACGCCCGCTGCTGATCACCGATGACGGCATTGCCGCCGCCGGAATTCTGCAGCGCGTGCTTGACGCCGCCGCGCCACATACGCCGGCCATCTATGATCGCACGACTGAAAACCCGACCGAGCAGTCGCTGCTCGAATGTATGCACATCTGGCATGACAGGGGGTGCGACAGCGTAATCGCCCTTGGTGGCGGGTCACCCATCGATCTTGCAAAGGCGGTGGCGCTGCTGACAAGCCATGGTGGAGAACTGGCAGACTATGACGTGAAGACCGGTGGTTCGGCGACGATTGGCAAGGTGTCGCCACAGATCGCCATTCCGACAGCTGCCGGCACCGGGGCCGAGGTTGGACGTGCCTGTGTAATGAGCCGTCTTGACGGCACCAAGATGGTTGCAGTGAACCTGAATATGGTTGCCGATCTGGTGATCTGTGACCCGGAGCTGACATTGTCCCTGCCACCGCGCCTGACCGCCGCCACCGGCATCGACGCGCTTAGCCATGGAATCGAGACCTATTGCAGCACCTGGGACAACCCGCCCGCCGCCGCGATCGGCCTTGAGGCTGTCCGCCTGGCTGCAGGATGGCTGCCCGAAGCCGTTGAGAATGGTCAGAACCGCGAGGCGCGCTGGCATATGATGATGGCCTCGCTGATGGGCGGCATGTGTCTTCAGAAAGCGCTTGGCGGCGCACATGCGATGGCGACCCCTCTTGGCGAATTACACCTTCATCACGGCACACTGATCGGCATTCTGTTGCCGCATATCCTGCGCTTCAACAAAGGCCATGCAGACGCCGCCTTTGCCGATCTTCGCGGCGCCATGAACATTTCACCCAAGGCCGAGCTTCATGACTGGATGACGGAGTTTGTCGGCGGCATCGGGTTGCCCACAAATCTGGCCGCCTTGGGCGTGCGTGCCGATCAACTGCCGGCCATCGCCGAAAAAGCAGCACAAGACCATCTTTCAGCCACCAATCCGAGACCGGCCGTGGCAGCTGACTATCTCGGAATTCTACAGGACGCACTGTCCGGCTGAGACCGGCGCGGTTGGCCAGCCGCCAAAGGCTGGGGCCGAACTGACAGGATTACATGCGACCGGGCAAATACAGCGCGATGTCGGGAAAGGCCACAAGCAGCACCAGACAAACAGCCATCGCAAACCAGAAAGGCAGCACGCCCCGAAAGATGGTTTCCATCGGCACATTGGCGGCGACGCCTTTTACGACAAAGACATTCACCCCCACTGGCGGTGTGATCAGTCCCATCTCGATCACAATCACGCAAATCACGCCAAACCAGATCGGGTCGAAGCCAAGCCCCGATATGATGGGAAACACCACCGGCAACGTCACAACCAGCATAGCCAGCCCGTCAAAGAACATTCCCAGAATGATGTAGCCAATCAGGATGAGCAGAAGCGTGCCATAGGGACCAAGCCCAAGTGCCTTGAGTTCCAGCGCCAGCGTTTCCGGGATATGTGTCAGGGCCAGAAACGGGCCAAAGACATGCGCCCCGATAATGATGAGATACAGCATCGCCGTCATCATCACCGTTTGGAGCAGGATGTCCGGCAACTGGCTGATTTTGACAGCGCCGGTACCAAGAGCAAGCGCTGTCACCATCGATGCACCGACGCCGGCCGCTTCGACAGGTGTGAAAACCCCCAGATAGATGCCACCAATCGAGGTGAGGATCACACCAATGAGCGGCAGCGAGTGCAAAGTAGCGAAAAGCTTGTCACGGGCCGTTGTGGCCGGGCCGGCAGGCCCCTCGGAGGGCCGTAGAAATGTCACAATCGCAATGGTCGCGACAAATAGAAGTGACAGCAGAATGCCGGGCAGGATCCCGGCGATGAAAAGCTTGCCGATGCTTTCCTCGGTGAGAATGGCATAAAGCACAAAGCCGGTTGATGGCGGGATCAGAATTCCCAGCGTGCCGCCAGCCGCGACCGAACCTGTCGCCAACCCGTCGCCATAGCCGAACCGCTTCATTTCCGGCAATGCCACCTTGCCGATGGTTACAGCCGTGGCCACCGAGGAGCCTGATACCGCGGCAAAGGCGGCGCAGCCTACAACTGTCGCTGAGGCCAACCCACCGCGCAAGCGCCCGATCCAGGCATAGGCCGCCTCGTAGAGGCGCTGGGAATAACCAGCCGCGCCAGCCATGTTCCCCATCAGCACGAATAGCGGAATGATTGAAAGACTATAGGCGGTAATCGAGGAGTAGGTTTCCGAGGACAGGGTTGCAACCGCCACCCGCTGACCATCAATCACCCAGATACCGCCAAAGCCGACGACGAGAAGCGCCATGCCAACGGGCATCCGTGCGACAAGAAAAAAGAACAGCGACAGAATGCCCAGAAAGCCGATCAGGGTCTCACTCATAATCCTTGACCCCCGACAGGAACTGACGCACCAGCTGGACGATCAGCACAACCGCATATCCACCCATGCCGATCGTGATCGCACCATAGGCAATCCAGACCGGAATTTCGATCATATTGGTAACGTCACCATATTCATGGGCGTCAAGCGCCTTGTCCCAGGTTTTCCGGATCAGCAGAAACAGGATATAGGCCCCGAGGCTCCGTGCAAGCGCATCGCCGAGAAACCGACCCCAGCAACCAATCTTGCGGTCAAAGATATCAACCCTGATATGCGCGCCGCTGGCAGTCGCATAGGGCATTGCCATCATTACCACGATCGACATGCCGATCTGGACGATTTCGGCATCGCCAAGAACCGGGTCATTCATCACATATCTTCGGAAAACAGCATAGCTGACGAGGCACATAATGACGAAAAGCGCCACGCCGCTGAACGCGGCGAGCGCTTTTAACAGGCGCCCAGAAAGTTTCTGGACGCCGTGTCTTTTGGATTTGGAGACCAAGATCAGTTCTTGAGCGCGTCAGCCCATTCCTGGGCCTTGATTCCATCAGCCTCGAGTTCTGCGATCAGCGCTGTCGCCAGCTTCGATGACGCCGCATCGAATTCGGCAGCCCTCTCGGATGAAAGCTCGATCAGCTCTCCGCCAGCAGCCACCCACTTTTCCAACGCCTTGACGCCGGAAGTCGACATCGTGATATGACCGCCTTGCGACATCTCGGCCCCAGTCATGTTGCCAAGCTTGGCCTGTGTTTCATCATCAAGCCCTTCCCAGCTGTCGCGGTTCATGACCAGCATAAAAAGCGAGTTGGACCCATCCATGCCAGTGGTCACATATTTGACCACCTCGCCAAGCTTGAAGCTTGTCAAAACCGATGTGTCGACAAGAACGCCATCAACAACACCGGTATCAAGGGCCTGGTACACCTGCGTGATAGGCATTGAAACAGCGGTTGCCCCCCAGGCCTCAATGACACGGCCGGTATTCTTCGACGGCACCCGAATTTTCAGGCCGGCAAGATCGGACAGCTTTTCGATTTTCTTTTCGGCCATCAACAGTTTTGCCGGCTCGGCGGACCAAAGCCCCAGCAGCTTGGTGCGGCGGAACTCGTCACCGATGACATCGATGTTGTTCCACATCTTCCTGGTGATGTCCTTGTTCCCCGGCACCACGCCCGGAAGCTCGACAAGGAGTGTTTTCTTGAATTGCGACGCCGTATAACCCGGCAGCGCATACACGATATCGGCGACACCATCCAGAACACGGTCATACTGCTTGACCGGACCTGCGCCAAGTTCGCCGGCCGGATAGACACGAATGGTTGTGTCGCCACCCGTCGCTGCAGCTATCTTTTCGGCGAGCGGCAGGAACATTTCATTGTGAAGGTGGTATTTTGTTGACGAAAAATGCGCGAGCTTCAGCTCATCCGCAGATGCAGTTCCGGCAAAAGCAATGCCCAGCAAACCTGCAGCCAACACTTTTAAGATTTTCATGATTCCCCCCTACGATTAAAAGCTCTTCTTCAAAAAGACCGCGGTTGTCCCTTAACACAACCATCCACCATCATAGCCCGATTGTCCATACTTGGTAACAGCTTACCGCAACCTGCGGCCATCGCCCCCATGCTCGGGACCGGCAAAGCGGGCTCTGATCCGGCGACAAACACGACCAGAGCGGGGGGTATGCTGTGCCCCCTCGCCACATCCTGTTTGTCTAGACAACCACTGCCTCTTCAAACTCTCTCCTGCCAAGACCATTCTCGAATATGCCCTTCTCGGCAATCCACTCACGTGACTGGTCGAAAATGTCCTTCGAATACTCCTCAAAGACAAGTCGTTCACCCGGCCCGAACAGCCGCGTGTCAATCTGGTCCTTGAAGCGTTCCGGAAACTCCTCCCGATAATAATGGGTGTAGAGTTCAGGTCGCAGATCGATATCGGATTGCGCCCGCCGCAGAGCAGCAAAATATTTTTCCACATCCCCGATGCTGGCATCTTCCGAGATCATCGACGCCATGATGAACGTGGTATCGAGGATTTTTCTGAACCCGAGCTGCTGCATGAAATAATAGGGGCCGCTGAACAGGCTGACAGCCGGAATGTTGCCATCAATCATGTGTTCCATACGGCGGAACAACAAACCCTCGGAAAATGACAGGTTGATTTCCTCGGGCTTCAGAAATGGCTCGAGAGCCTGGATGGTCGAGTAGTGGCTTCCCGACTGATAGCCGACCGAGATCGGCACATTGGCCAGATCTTCGGGCGTCTTGATATCGGAATCGCCCGGCACGAAGATGCCACAGGGCGACACTGAATAGAGCTTGCCATAAAGGCGCCCATGGCCCGATGCAGCCGCCACATTCACTGTCCAGTGGCAGGCACAGCTTACATCGCTGGAACGCCCTTTCTCGAAAGTTTGATAGGCACCAACCCTGTCACCAAGGTCATGGACATGATTGGTCGCCGATTTCAACTGGTCTTCCAGTGTGTAGACCAGCCCTTCATCGTCGAAATATCCTTTCTCGACTGCCACCCATTCATGAAGCCGCATATGCGGTGCGATAACGAATTCCTCTGCCATTCTGGCCTCCCGGCATTCCTGTCATGTGACGTTTGCGTCATGTGCGATCAGCGTTTGCCAAAACGCATGCTTGAAAAAAAGCCTCATCTGGCAACCAAAAATCCACTCACGCCAAAACCCTATGCCAGCGATGACGATAATGGCAATTCATGCCCATTTATATTTTATATTAATTTTTTTTATATGATAGGTTCCTGAACATGCCGGTCCTGCCATCAACCGCAGGACCGCAAATGGGGAGAGATATAAGGTGAAGAAACGGAATTTCATGGATCTGGACGGCCATATGCTTCGCACGTTCCTGACTGTGCTGGAATTTTCTTCAGTCTCCAGGGCCGCGGAAAAAC
The DNA here is from genome assembly GCA_009920665.1 of Alphaproteobacteria bacterium. GTDB lineage: Bacteria > Pseudomonadota > Alphaproteobacteria > Puniceispirillales > Puniceispirillaceae > UBA8309. The sequence goes on from RFZL01000001.1 coordinate 169,059, forward strand.
TTGATCTCACACAGCCTGCCGTGAGCCATATATTACGTCGGCTGCGGCATATACTTGGCGACCCGCTCTTCGTCAGGACCGGTCATCGTCTGACACCGACCGAAACCGCGCTTGCGCTGAAACCAGTCGCCCTTGCCGCGCTGGACAGTCTGCAGCGTATGACCGAGCAACGCGCCTTCGACCCGCGGCAGGAAGACATGCAGTTCGTCATCGCGGCGAATGACATGCAGCGCGACCTGATCTTCCCGCAATTACTCCGCGAGACGACAGCCGAGGGTATTTCGCTCGAGCTGCAATTCATTCCATCCGGCCAGCCAAGCGTTCCCTGGATCCGCGATTCACGTTGCCATCTGGCACTGACCCCCATACCGCCCGAGGCCCCCGATATTTTTCAGAAATCGATTCTGAAGGGCGAAATGATGTGTTTCTTCGACGCTGCGGTGGGCGCCGCACCAAAGACGTTGGAGGCATATTATGACGCCCGCCATTTGAGCGTTCGATTCATGGAAGGCCAGACCTCCTGGACTATATGGTCCAGCAATGAGGTCGACAAATCGCGGATCAGCCCGCCGGCGGTGACCGTCTCCAACTTCAATGCCATTCCAGCATTCGTCGAGGGTACAAATCTTATCGCAACACAAATGAATTTGATGCGCCTGCGAACGCTGAAAAGTCTTGATGTCGCGCCACTCCCCTTCAAAAGCGATCCGGTCGCCATCTATATGGTCTGGCATGAAAGAAGCATCAATGACCCTGCCCATATCTGGCTGCGCCAGAGGATTGAGCGCGTGGCACAGGATATAAGCCGGCAAATGGACAGTCTCGACCAAGGCTGAACCGGGCAACCGGCCGCGCTGAAGGCCGAATGGGAGGCCAAGGCGGCCGAACGGCGGGCCGAGCTGGAGCGCCAGCAGGACGCCACCGCCAAACGCGCCTGGAACACCTGGTCGAACGCCATCTGGGCCAGCCCCGATCATTGCGAGTATCTGGCCGAAAAGGGTCTAAAGGGGCACGGCGTGAAGATGACCGACCAGGGCGGGTTGCTGGTGCCGGTGCGCGACATCGATGGCAGGCTCCACAGCCTGCAATACATCACCCGTGTCTCGAAGGCGTTCCTGAAGAACAGCCACAAGTCGGGCTGCATGCATGTGATCGACCCGAACCGCTACCTTGGCAAGGGCAGCTATGGAAACGTTGGACAAATGACCCAATGTTCAAACACCGCCTGCCGGAAAGTTCAAACACCGGTGGTTTTGAACCCGGAACATCAGGCTAAGGCATTGAAAAGATTTGGTGGAGCCAGACGGGATCGAACCGACGACCTCCTGCTTGCAAAGCCGCTTAAACCTGTAGCTATTCCATTGAAATCCGTGAAAAACCGCCGTTTTTGCTATCAACATGAGCAGCGCAGTGAGCCAGTATACGTTAGAAATAGGTACGGCCGGGTACGGTCAGTAGGCAAACGTAGCTACGTCGGAGGATGTGCTGCCTACGCCCTGGCGGCGTTTTCATGAAACACCACGATGAGTTGCAAGCACTCCCGGTTCCTGTTTTACATCCGGATGTTAATGATGGTTTGTGTCAGGCCGGTTGTTGTCTCAATCGCCTTCGCCGATGCCTGGAAGTTCCGCTGCGCGGTAATCAGGTTCACCAGCTCTTCGGTGATGTCGACGTTCGAACGTTCCAGCGAACCCGACAGGATGTTACCGAAGCCTTCAGAACCCGCTTCACCAACCTGCGGCGTACCGGAAACGGCCGTTTC
>RFZL01000002.1 GCA_009920665.1 Alphaproteobacteria bacterium
GCCGGGTTTGGGGCCGGGTTTGGGGCCGGGGCGATTCGCCATTGCGTCTCGAACCCGCTTGCCGCGACCGGCCAGCCGGTCAGAAAGCCGGTGACGCCGCTGGCCTCGGCCGCCAGCTGCGCGCGCCGCGCCAGCCGCATCCAGTAATCGCCCGACTGGCGGGCCCCGTCATATTCCAGGATCACGGCGGCGAGGCCGGATGTCCGCAAAATATCCTCGAGCGCCGCCAGCCTTTGCCCGGGGCTGGGGGAATCGACGATCAGCAGCCGTCCCGGATCGATCCCCAGCGCCGCCAGCCCGGCGGCATAGAGCATCCCCGACGCGCCGGCCGCCGCGGCCGGGCACCAGACCACCGGCGCCGAATCATCCGCCCGCGGGTCATTCAAATGCGAGGCATCCAGATGCGCCAGCACGCGGCGCAGCAGCGCTATGGTGAACCCCGTCAGCGCGCCATCATGCCCCGGGCGCCCGCACAGCAGATGCACCCGCCCCGGCGCCAGCCCGCCGGCAAGCGCCGAATCAAGCGAGTCGACACCAAGCGGCAGCCGCGCCGCGCCGCCGCGCCCCTCGATCCCCGCCACATCGCGGCGCAATGTCCGGAACCGTTCGGCACGGCCATGCCGGTCACCCGGCGTGACGGATGCATCATATTCTGTGTCCGAGGGTGACAGTGACGGGGCCAGGTTTGGGGCCCGTTCTGCTGTCATGATCTTTTCCTGTCCGCCTGTCATCATCGCCTGCCTCCTGCCCCGCCAAGGGCCAACACCAAGGCCCCCACTATAGGCGCGGTCGGGGGCCCGGTCGGGGAATTGCCCTGTCTGTTCATCCTTTTTGTTCATGTTTTGTTCTATAAAAACCCGAACCATGAGTCAATGGACGTGGCGGGGCATAACGGCACGCGCGGGAACAGGATCGCAAGAACCGGCAGGGCGACATGCGTGAGAGACCAGGGATTATGGGTCAGGGTGACGGGTCAGGGATTATGGGTCAGGGTGACGGGTCAGGGGTGACGCGTCACAGAAACTCGTTCAGCGGCGCGTCCAACTCCTCCATCCCGGCTTCGGGCACAAAACCCTCATCCAGCACCTCGGTATTCACCGCCCTGCCTTGCGCCTCGCCTTACGCTCGGTGGTCCGCCCTGGCGGCCCGTAAGGCGCGTCGTCCTGAGAAAATGAGCATGGCACCGCACGGCACCATCACCCGTCAGAGCAGAATGCCATGAGGGCGGCTAAGAAACCGTTAAAGGCAGGGAACTTATTTGAGATTTATGTTTTCTGGGGGGGGGTGGAAATGCGCCGACGGCATAGCCCGATCATACAGGCAATTCGCTCTCGACAAGCCGCGCCCAGTAGGTGGCGCCGACCGGCAGCATCTCGTCATTGAAATCATAGCGCGCGCCATGCAGCTGTGCATCGGCCGGTGCCGGGCCGCTGCCAAGCCAGATATAGGCGCCGGGCCGTTCTTCCAGCATGAAGGCAAAATCCTCGGCCCCCATCGAGGGTTCCATATCGCGCGTCACTGTGCTGGCGCCAAGTACCGCCTCCATCACCGTGCCGGCGCGCGCCGCCTCGGCAGCGTGATTGACCGTCGCCGGATAGCCGGGATGCCACTGGAAATCGAGCTCGCAATGATAGCTGGCGGCGATGGTCTGTGACATCTCGCGGATCGCCTCTTCCAGCTTTACCCGCGTTTCGGCGCTGAAGGATCGTGCCGTGCCGCCCAGGCTGACCGTGTCGGGAATGACATTGTGCGTGCTGCCTGCCTGAAAGAGGGTGACGCTGACAACCGCCGCATCGACCGGCGAGACGCGGCGCGAGACGATGGTCTGCAGCGACTGCACGATGGCGGCGCCGCAGGGGATCGGGTCGACCGTCAGATGCGGCATCGCGGCATGGCCGCCGCGGCCGGTCACGGTGATCTCGAAACTGTCGGCATTGGCCATGCAGACGCCGGAATGGATCCCCGCCTCGCCGGCCGGCATCGCCGGCCAGTTATGCAGGCCCCAGACAGTCTCCATCTCGAATTGGGTGAACAGCCCGTCATCGATCATCGCCTTGCCACCGGCCCCGCCTTCTTCGGCGGGCTGGAAGATGAAATAGACGGTGCCGTCGAAATTGCGGGTTTCGGCAAGATATTGCGCCGCGCCGAGAAGCATCGTCGTATGCCCGTCATGCCCGCAGGCATGCATCCGCCCCGGATTTTGCGAGGCATGGTCGAATTCGTTCAGTTCCTGCATCGGCAGCGCGTCGATATCGGCGCGAAGTCCGATCGCCCGCGTGCCGTCACCGCGCCCGCGCAGCACACCGACAACGCCGGTCTTGCCCATGCCGCGATGCACCTCGATGCCGAATTCGGCCAGCCTGGTGGCGATGAAGGCGGAGGTCCATTCCTCCTCATAGCCAATCTCGGGGTGCATATGCAGCTCATGGCGCCAGCCGCGATGTTCGTCGGCACGGTCGGCGATGGAGTTTATGACGGTCATGGGGCCTCAACCGGGTTGCTTTTCTCGGCTTCCATTGTTCATCCCGAAGCCACCCGAGGTCAAGCGCCCATCCTTGCAAGGCCAGAGGGTTGGGCGAGGCCAGAGGGTTTGATACCGGCCGGATGCGTCGTTTTGCAGGAGGTGAGAGCGTTTTCAGGGCGCATTCTTTCTGCTATTCAAAAGCTGGTCCGGATTTGCAGCGCGGCTTTACGACGCGTTGTCGGGACGAACTAACCGGTGGTCGGCAGGGGGACAGGTGCCACGGCGACCACAGCGCAGATTGTCGAGGCGATGACAGGCGCCGCCGGACCCGGTGTCCGCGGGCGCTGTTGCCGTATTGTGAAACAGACCTGCGGGCCGGACCGGGCCCGCCAAGACCGGGTGAGGAATCATGGCGTCAGAAAAGCCGGACCATGACGGGCCTGACAGAGGCCTGAGCGGCCTGCCGGGCGGCAAGCCGAAATATTCGGCCTTTGCGCTCGCGCGGCAGGCGATGCAGTATCATCAGGGATGGCAGCGCGCCTGGCGCGACGCCCAGCCGCAGGATGAATATGATGTTGTCATCATCGGCGGCGGCGGGCACGGGCTGGCGACCGCCTACTATCTCGCCGCCGTGCATGGTATCAGCCGTGTCGCCGTGGTTGAGAAAGGCTGGCTTGGCGGCGGCAATACCGGCCGCAACACGACGATCATCCGCTCGAACTATCTGTGGGATGAATCGGCGGCGATCTACGAACATGCGCTGAAGCTGTGGGAAGGCATGTCGCAGGACCTGAACTTCAATGTGATGTTCAGCCAGCGCGGCGTGCTGACCATCGCGCATTCCGAGCATGAGCTTCGCGAGATGTCGCGGCGCGTCCATGCCATCCGCATGAACGGCATCGATTCCGAAATACTGGGCCCGGACGAGATCAAGAAATTCGTGCCGATCATCAATATCGACCAGACAATCCGCTATCCGGTGATGGGCGGGTTCCTGCAGAAACGCGGCGGCACCGCGCGCCATGACGCCGTTGCATGGGGCTATGCACGGGCGGCGGACGATCTGGGTGTCGATATCATCCAGAATTGCGAGGTCACCGGCCTGCGCCGCAACGGCCGCCGCATTGTCGGCATCGACACAAGCCGCGGCTTCATCAAGACCCGCAAGGTCGGCTGCGTCGTCGCCGGCCATTCCAGCGTCGTCGCGGCGATGGCCGATATCCGCCTGCCGGTGGCCAGCCGGCCGCTGCAGGCGCTGGTGTCCGAGCCGATCAAGCCGATTCTAGACACGGTGATCATGTCGAACGCCGTTCATATGTATATCAGCCAGTCGGACAAGGGCGAGATGGTGCTTGGCGCCGGCGTCGACAAATACAACTCCTACGCGCAGCGCGGCTCCTTCCCGGTGCCGGAACATATGATCTCGGCCGCGGTCGAGCTGTTTCCGGTGCTCTCGCGGCTTCGCATGCTGCGACACTGGGGCGGCATCGTCGATACCTGCCCGGACGCCTCGCCGATCATCTCGAAGACCGATGTCGAGGGGCTGTATTTCAACTGTGGCTGGGGCACTGGCGGCTTCAAGGCCACCCCGGGATCGGGCCATGTGTTCGCCGACCTGATCGCCAATGACCGCCCGAACAGGATCGCCGCGCCCTATGCGCTTGACCGGTTCCAGACCGGCCTGCTGATCGACGAACATGGCGCCGCCGGCGTGGCGCACTGACGCGGAGGGAGATATCATGCTGCTGATCACCTGTCCCCATTGTGGCCCGCGCGACGAGAGCGAGTTCAGCTGTGGTGGCGAGGCGCATATCGCGCGCCCGCTTGCCGAAAACAACCTGACCGACGCCGAATTCGCGGATTACCTGTTCCTGCGCGACAATCCGAAGGGCCTGTTCCTGGAACGCTGGCGGCATGCCGCCGGCTGCCGGCGCTGGTTCAACATGGCGCGCGACACCGTCACCCACGAGATTGTCGAGATCTATCCGATGGGAAGCGGCCCGGCCTCGCAGGCCGGCAAGGCCGCCCATGCTGCCAGCTGGCGTCGCGACACCGCCGCCGAGGCTGCTGCGAAGCCGGCGCCTAAGGCCCGCGCGAAGAAGGAACAGGTATCATGACGAAGAGCGTCATGACCCGGGCAGGCCTGTTCACCCGCGCCGCGCCGCAGCAACTGTCGCGAAGCGCCGGCGGTGGCCGCATCGACCGCAGCAAACCTGTCAGCTTCACCTTCGACGGGTGCAGCTACCGGGGCTATGAAGGCGACACGCTGGCCTCGGCCCTGCTGGCGAACAATGTCCACCTTGTCGGCAGGTCGTTCAAATATCACCGGCCACGCGGCATCCTCGCCGCCGGATCGGAAGAGCCGAACGCGCTGGTGCGGGTCGGGCGCGGGGCGCGTGCCGAACCCAACCTTCGCGCCACCCAGGTGGAACTTCATGAAGGTCTGTATGCCGAGAGCCAGAATCGCTTTCCGTCGCTGAAATTCGATGTCGGCGCGATCAATTCGGCGCTCCAGTCGTTCTTTCCGGCGGGTTTCTACTACAAGACCTTCATGTGGCCGGCCTCCATGTGGATGACCTATGAGCATGTGATCCGGCATGCCGCCGGGCTTGGCCGCGTCGCCGATGAGCATGACGACCCGGACCGCTATGAACGGATCCACGCGCATTGCGACGTGCTGGTTGCCGGCGGCGGTGTTGCCGGCCTGATGGCGGCGCTGCAGGCAGCGCGCAGCGGGGCACGGGTGATTCTTGCCGACGAGCAGAATGAATTCGGCGGCTGGCTGCTTGGCGAGGCCGATGTGACGATTGACGGCGACACCCCGGCAGGCTGGATCGCCGGCGTGGTTGCCGAGCTGGCGGCAATCGACGATGTCACGCTGCTGCCACGGACCACCGTCTTCGGCTATATGGATCATAATTACCTGACACTGACCGAGCGCGTGACCGACCATATGGCCAGCCCGCCGGCGCATCTGCCACGCCAGCGTCTGTGGAAGGTGCGGGCCACGCAGACCATTCTGGCGCAGGGTGCACATGAACGTCCCCTCGTCTTTTCCGGCAATGATCTGCCGGGGGTGATGCTGGCCGGTGCGGTGCGGACCTATATCAACCGCTACGGCGTTGTTCCCGGCAACCGCACAGTCGTTTTCACCAATAATGACGACGCCTATCGTACCGCCCTGGCACTCGACAGCGCCGGCGCGCATGTGCTGGTCGTCGATCTGCGGCGCGACCTTCGCGGCGAGCTGGTGAAATCTGTGCGCGCGGCCGGAATCGAGGTTCTGAGCGGCCATGCCGTAACCATCGCCAGCGGCACACAGCATCTGGCCCGTGTCCAGATCGCGCCGGTCAATGAGGGTGGCAGCACGGTTCTTGATGACCCGTTCCATATGGATTGCGACCTGCTGGCCATGTCCGGCGGCCTGTCGCCCGCGGTGCATCTGCATTCGCAGGCCCGCGGCAAGCTTGGCTGGGATGACAGGCTGCTCTGTTTCAAGCCGACGACGGTTCATGAGGCAAGTTTCAATGCCGGCGCCGGCAATGGCGTCTTCGACACTGAAAAAGCCATCGCCGACGGGTTGAAGGCTGGCGGCGCGGCGGCGAAGGCGGCCGGGCTCACGGTCAGCGACACCGAGGCGCCCGCAATCGAGGCCCCGAACCAGTCCTGGCGGCCCCTTGCGGCATGGAAGATCGGTAACGGGTACGGTCCCGGCCAGGGACCGAAAGCCTTTGTCGATTTCCAGAATGATGTCACGGCCTCGGATGTCGGCCTTGCCGCGCGCGAGGGGTATCAGTCGGTCGAGCATCTGAAACGCTACACCACGCTTGGCATGGCCACCGACCAGGGCAAGACCTCGAACATCAACGGTTTGGCGATCCTCGCCGACGCGCTTGGCCGCGAGATCCCGGAGGTCGGCACAACCACCTTCCGCATGCCCTACACGCCGGCCAGCATCGGCGCCATCGCCGGCCGCGATATCGGCACGCTGTTCGACCCGACGCGCCTGACCCGCATGGATGAGTGGCACCGCGCCAATGGCGCCACCTTCGAGCATGTCGGCCAGTGGATGCGCGCCTGGTACTACCCAAAGGACGGCGAGACCATGCAGGACGCTGTCAACCGCGAGGTGCTGGCCGCCCGCACCACGGCCGGCATCCTCGATGCCTCGACCCTTGGCAAGATCGATATCCGGGGGCCTGATGCGGCAGAATTCCTGAACCGTCTCTACACCAACAGCTGGCTCAAGCTCGGCATCGGCAAATGCCGCTACGGGCTGATGCTGAAGGATGACGGCATGGTGATGGATGACGGTGTCACCACGCGGCTTGGCGAGAACCACTTCCACATGACCACGACCACCGGCGGGGCCGCCGGCGTGTTGGACTGGATGGAGGAATGGCTGCAGACCGAATGGCCGGACCTGAAAGTCTATCTGACCTCGGTGACCGAGGAATGGTCGGTGGCGACGCTGTCGGGGCCGAATGCGGCGAAAATCCTGCAGGCCGCCGGTATAGATATCAGCCTCGATACGGCCGACTTCCCGTTCATGAGCATGCGTGAAGCGCATATCGCCGGCCTGCCGGTGCGCGTCTTCCGGATTTCCTTCACCGGTGAATTGTCCTACGAGATCAATATCCGCGCCCGCCATGGGCTGGCACTGTGGACCCATCTGATGGCGGCTGGCGAGGCCTTCGGCCTGACGCCTTATGGCACCGAGGCGATGCATGTGCTGCGGGCCGAGAAGGGCTTCATCATCGTCGGCCAGGAAACCGACGGGTCGGTGACGCCGCAGGATCTGGGGATGGACTGGATCGTCTCGAAGGTGAAACCCGACTTCATCGGCAAGCGGGCGCTTGAACGCGCCTCGATGGCGATGGAGGACCGCAAGCAGCTGGTCGGGCTTCGCACGCGCGACCGCAGGCGTGTCATTCCGGAAGGGGCGCATGCTGTCCTCGACCCGAATGAGGAAATGCCGATGACGATGCTGGGCCAGGTCACCTCATCCTATTATTCGCCGAATATCGGCGGGTCCATCGCCATGGCGATGCTGAAGGGCGGACGTGCGCTGATGGGCGGGACAGTCTATCTGCCGATGCTTGATGGCGATGTTATCGAGGCGGAGGTTGTCGAACCCATGTTCTTTGATCCGAAGGGAGAGCGCATCAATGGCTAGCGTTTCAAACGAAGGTCAACGCCCACCGGGCCGCACCGCCCTCACCGACATGACAGTAATGACACATGACAACCCCGACGGTGGCAAGCCGGGGCTCGTCATTACCGAACTGGCGCATCTCGGCAAGATCAATCTGCGTGGCGGAAGCGATATGCTGCCGGTGATCAGCAATCATACGGGGTGCAGCGCGCTGCCCGACAATAATCGCGTTGTCAGCGTCGGCGACAGGCACATTGTCTGGCTTGGGCCGGATGAATTCCTGCTGCTATGTGCCGCTGGCAGCGAAACACATCTTCACAGCCAGTTGACGCTGGACATGGCTGGCATCCACGCCGCCGTGACGAATGTGACCGACAGCCTGTGCGCCCTGTCATTGCGGGGGAAAGCGGTTCGCCGGGTGCTTGCCAAGGGATGCGCCCTCGACCTGCACAGCTCGAAATTCGGCACAGGTGACTGTGCGCAGACGATGCTGGCGCATGCGGCGGTGACATTAATTGCCCATGATGCGCCAGGGTTCACGCTGGTCTGCCGGACCAGTTTCGCGCCCTATGTCACGGAATGGCTGATGGATGCCGGGCTGGAGTTCGGCGCCAGCTTCCGTGGGTGACGGCCTCGCTGTTGCAATTCTGACCGCAGCATCAGAATTCGGAATCGGGAAGCTCCTCCATCCGCTTGGCGATGAAGGCACGAAGCGCCTCGTCTTTCGACTGGTCGATCTCCGGTGCCTCATAGGCGGCCAGCATCTGGCTGGCGCGCGCGCGGGCGCGGCTGTGGCTTTCCACTGACCCTTCCGACGACCATTGCTCATAGGTCGTGTTGTCAGCCATTTCGGAGCGCCAGAAAGCCGTCTCGAAATTCGCCTGTGTATGGGCCGAGCCAAGGAAATGCTTTCCGGGCCCGGTCTCGCGCAGCGCATCCAGCGCCTGGCCGTTCTCGCTGACATCCCCGCCTTCCATCCAGCCACCGGCATGAAGCACGAAATTCACCCCGCCCATGACGGTCGGCATGATGGTATTTGTCGATTCATAGGCAGCCTGCGCATCGGCTGTTTTCGCCGCGGTAAGCGACCCGCCACTGCGGAAGGGCACGCCGAGGCGGCGCGCCAGCTTGGCACATCCAAGGAGCACCTTCGCCGGTTCCGGCGTGCCGAATGTCGGGGCGCCGGTCTGCATCGACATCGAGCTGGCGAAACTGCCGAACACCACCGGTGCGCCCTTGCGCACAAGCTGCGTGAAGGCAATGCCGCTCATCGCCTCGGCAAGCGTCTGCGCCAGCGTGCCGGCGACCGAAACCGGCGACATGGCGCCAGCGAGGATGAAGGGCGAGGTTATGACCGCCTGGTTGTTGCGGGCATAGACCTTCAGCGCGGCAAGCATCGTCGCATCCCAGGTCATCGGCGAATTGGCGTTGATCAGATTGATGATGACAGTGTTCGCATCAACAAACTCCTCACCGAACAGGATCCTCGACATGTCGATCGTATCCTGCGCGCGTTCCGGCGCCGTAACCGAACCCATATAGGGCTTGTCGGACAGGCGCTGATGCGCATAGACCATCTCCAGATGTCGCTTTGTCACCGGCAAATCGACCGGCTCGCAGACCGTGCCACCGGAATGATGGAAGCCGGGATGCATATAGACCAGCTTCACGAAATTCCGGAAATCCTCGATTGTGGCATACCGCCGCTCATCCTTCAGGTCGCGGACGAAGGGCGGACCATAGACCGGGGCGAACACCATGTTGTTGCCGCCAATCTCGACCGAGCGCTCCGGATTCCGGGCATGCTGGGTAAAGCTTGACGGGGCGCTGCCACACAACTCACGCGCCAGCCCGCGCGGGAAATGCACACGCTCGCCGCGCACATCACAGCCGGCATCCCCGAGCATGCTGCGCGCCTCGTCATCCTCGAGGAAATCGATACCGATCTCTTCAAGGATGGTTTCGGCATTGGCCTCGATGATCTCGGCCGCCTCGTCGCTCAGGATGTCGACCGGCGGCAGATTGCGGGTGATAAACGGCCTCGCCGGACCGCCGCCACCACCGGTGCGCAACTGTCGCCTGGCATCGCGACCACCACCACGCCGGCGACCACGCTGAGCTGTTTCTACTTCGGACATGTTATCGGCCCTGTCTTTGCTGTCTGTCGTGAAGGCGCGCGCGGATCAGGCGCGAAGCTTCTCGTTTGTCGGGTCATAGGGGGATTCCTCGATGACGGTGGCGGCGAGCCGCCGGTCGAGGATATCGATCATCAGCTTTGTTCCCACTGTCGCAAGGTCCGGCCGCACCATCGCCATGGCAAGCGACTTGTCGATGCGGAAGCCGTAGCCACCACTGGTCGCGCGGCCCACAACCTCGCCATCGGGCAGCATGATCGGGTTGCCGCCAATGGCATCGGCATCGGTAGTGTCATGAACCTCGATGGTCACCATGGTGTTGGCAAAGCCACGCTGCTGCCATTCGCTCAATTTCTGCCTGCCGATGAAATCACCCTTGTTCAGATGCACGAACCTGTCGAGGCCGCTTTCCAGCGCGGCATATTCGATCGACAGCTCGGTACCGACCATGCGGTAGGATTTCTCCAGCCGCATGGCGTCCATGGCCCGGATGCCGAACGGCTTCAACTGGAACTCGGCCCCAGCCTCCATCAACGCGTCGAAGATATGGTTCTGATATTCGACCGGATGGTGCAACTCCCATCCCAGCTCGCCGACATAATTCATTCGAAAGGCCATCGCCGGCGCCATATTGACGTCGATCAACCGGCTCGACAGCCACGGGAAGGCCGCATTGGAAAGATCGGTGCGGGTCACTGTCTGCAGGATGTCGCGCGCGCGCGGACCGGCCAGCACCAGAACCCCGATTGAATTGGTCAGATTGTCGAACCGCACCGACCCGTCATCCGGCATGTGCTTCCTGATCCAGTCATGATCAAGCCGCTGGCCGGCACCGGCGGACACGATATAGAAACTGTCGGCGGATTCACGCTGGATGGTATATTCGGAATGCACGCCGCCGCGTTCTGTCAGCGCGTGCGACAGTGATACCCGGCCAATGCCGCGTGGCAGCTTGTTGGCCGTCAGATTGTCGAGAAACGCCTCGGCACCGGGGCCGGAAATGCGGCATTTGGCGAAGGCCGACATATCGAGAAGCCCGGCATGCGCTGCGGTATGGCGCACCTCGTTGCCGACATGCTCGAACCAGTTGGAGCGGCGGAACGACCAGTGGTCCTCCTGCGGCACGCCTTCCGGCGCGAACCAGTTGGCCCGCTCCCAGCCGAATTTCTGGCCAAACACCGCGCCAAGCGACTTCAGCCTGTCATAGCAGGGTGCTGTGCGAAGCGGCCGCGCGGCGCCGCGTTCCTCGTCCGGATAATGGATGACAAAGACGTTCTCATACGCCTCCTCATTCTTCGCCCTGAGGTAGGATTCGGTCGTGTAGCTGCCATAGCGGCGCGGGTCGACGCCAAGCATGTCGATTGTCGGCTCGCCCTCGACAATCCATTCGGCTAGCTGCCAGCCGGCACCGCCAGCCGCCGTGATGCCGAAACTGTGCCCCTCGCTGAGCCAGAAATTCGGCAGGTCCCAGGCCGGCCCGATGATCGGGTTGCCGTCGGGCGTGTAGGCGATGGCGCCGTTATAGACCTTCTTCACCCCGACCTCGCCAAAGGCCGGCACCCGGTGCATCGCGGATTCGATATGCGGCTCGAGGCGCTCCAGATCCTCCTGGAACAGCTCATATTCGGACTCGGCGCTCGGCCCGTCGACATAGCAGGCCGGGGCGCCGGTTTCATAGGGGCCGAGGATCAGCCCGCCGGCCTCCTCGCGCATGTACCAGCGCCCGTCGGAATCGCGAAGCACGCCCATCTCCGGCAGCCCCTCGGCATGCCGGGCCTTGATCGCCTCATGTGGTTCGGTGACGATATATTGATGCTCGACCGGGATGACCGGCACATTCAGCCCGACCATGCGCCCGGTCTGGCGGGCGAAATTGCCGGTCGCGCTGATCACATGCTCGCAGGTGATCTCGCCCTTGTCGGTTGTCACCTTCCATTCCCCGGCTTCGGTCCGCGAGATTCCGGTCACGCTGGTGTTGCGATAGATCTCGGCACCGCGGTCACGCGCCCCGCGGGCCAGCGCCTGGGTCAGGTCGGCCGGCTGGATATAGCCATCACCCGGATGACGGATCGCGCCGACCAGCCCTTCGGTGTTGCAGAGCGGCCAGATATCGCGCACCTCGTCCGGCGTCAGGAAATCCACATCAACGCCGATGGTGCTGGCGACACCGGCATATTGCCGGTATTCGTCCATCCGGTCCTCATTCTGCGCGAGGCGGATGTTGCTGACATTGCGGAAGCCGACATTCATGCCGGTCTCTTCCTGAAGCTCCTGATAGAACTTTACCGAATATTTGTGGATCTGCCCTACCGAGTAGGACATGTTGAACAGCGGCAGCAGGCCGGCGGCATGCCAGGTCGAGCCCGATGTCAGCTCCTTGCGCTCGATCAGGACCACGTCCGACCAGCCCTTCTTGGCAAGGTGGTACAGCGCGCTGACACCAACGACACCGCCCCCGATCACAACAACGCGTGCATGCGTCTTCATCCCGACACCTCCGCAAGTCTTTTCCTGCAAACATATGAAAACAGGTCATCGCGTGACGGCCCCGCGACCGACACAGAATTACCCCACTCGCCATGCTCGGATGGTAGGCAAATTGCCACCGCAAAAGCGTCTGCCATGCGACCAGTTTTGACCAGTTTAGACGTACCGCGAAGGCGCTCAAAGGTGGAGCTGCCACCCATATCGGTGACGGGATCGTGAACATCGCTGCGTTGACAGCCACAAGCCAAGGAAACGATTTTCATCGCGGAAGCTCTTGCCCCACACGCGCCCAAGGAATCGAAACACATGATCAACCCAACCTTGCTGGCTGTCAGCATGATGACAACCGCAAGCCTGCTTGTGACTGTCAATGACGCGCTGGTGAAAGAAGCGCTGGTCCACGCCGGAACAGCGGAGGTGTTGTTCTTCCGTGGCCTGTTCGCGCTGGTGCCCATTCTTATCTATGCGTTGCTCTGGCGCCGACCGGAAACCCTGCTTCCACGCAACATCAAGCTGGCATTCTTCTTATCGGCGCTGGCCGCCCTGTCGCTGTTCCTGTTCACGATCTCGCTTCGCTTCATCCCGCTGGCCAGCGCGATCACGCTTGCCTATCTCAGCCCGATCATGGTGGCGCTGGCCTCCCCACTGCTGGTTGGCGAGCGGATCAGCAGGCTGCAATGGAGTGCGGCGCTGACCGGATTTGCCGGGGTCGTCGCGATGACATCACCCGCGCTTGAGGCAAAAAACTGGATCATCCTTTTGCCTGTATTGGTGGCGGTGACCATCGCCGGACGGGACATCATCATCCGAAACTCGATAGCTCGTGAGCGAACAATGGCGTTGGTGGTCTGGACGCATTTGCTGACTGTTGGCGTTGCCGCCCTTGCCTTTGACTCGGCTTGGCTACGTTTCGATATGCGGCAGTTCGGTCTTTATGCTGCCGCCGCAATCACTGTCTCGCTTGGCACCGCAGGCATGATCGCAGCGCTTCGTTATGCCAGCGCTGCGTCAATGTCGGCAGTCAAATACAGTTGTGTGCTGTGGGCCGGGTTGATCGGCTGGCTGGCTTTCAGCGAAAAGCTGTCAATTGAGATGATTTGCGGCGGGATGCTGATCGTCGCCAGCGGAATCATCATTGCCTGGCACGAATCCCGAAAAGGCGATGCCAGAACTGATACGGCCGAAAAGCCCAACTAGGGATTCAGGCGCTGGATATTCCAGCCATCGGCGCCGTCGGCGGTGAAGCGGAAGCGGTCATGAAGCCGGTGTTCGCCATCGGCCCAGAATTCGATTTCCTGCGGTGCGATCAGGAAGCCGCCCCAATGTGGCGGGCGCGGCACGTCACCCGGGAAGCGCGACTCCACCTCAGCCACCGCCGCGGCAAGGCTGTCGCGCGAATCCAGCGGTTGTGACTGCGCCGAGGCCCAGGCGCCGATCCGGCTGCCGCGGCCACGGCTGGCGAAATAGGCATCCGAGCGCGCACCATCGACCCGGCTGACCGGGCCGATGACCCGCACCTGGCGGCGCAGGCTTTTCCAGTGAATACAGAAGGCGGCCTTGCCGGTGGCCAGCAATTCGCCCGATTTGCGGCTTTCATAATTGGTGTAGAAGACGAAACCGTCCTCACCCCACTCCTTGAGCAGCACCATCCGCACCGACGGCATGCCCGCGCTATCGACACTGGCCAGCGCCATGGCGTCCGGATCGTTGATTTCCGAGGTTGTCGCCTCGTCATACCAGGTCTGGAACAGGGTGAACGGATCGGTTCCCGCGTCGATATGCATGATCTTGCCCTCGGATGGAGTCTGCGCGTCCGGCGATTGCCGCCGATACCTCGCAGATGGGCATTGGGGGCCGTTTTGACAATGGTGCAGACCGCTTCATGACCGGCCACCGCCCGGCCTGCCACAATTTGGTACGATTCTGGATTTACTGTCTTCTCATTCGCAATCTCAGGGGTAGAGGCTCACCATGGCACGTCCTTCACTTCCAACAGCACTTGGCGCGACAATCGCGACAATGGCCACGGCCGGCATGCTGGCCCTCACACCGCTTGCCGCCGCCGCGGAAACCCGCATCGAGACCGTGATCGGAACCGTCACGCGGTCCGATCCCGTCATGACAAGCTATATCCGCAAGACACCGTCGGACCAGCGGGTCTGCGAGACCCAGGATGTTCCCGTCTATGCCGAGGCCGGCGCGGCGAACAATGGCTCGGACCTCGGGGCGATGATTCTTGGCGGGGTGATCGGCTCGGCCATCGGCAACAAGGCCTCGGACAATGAGGGGGCTGGCGCCGCCGGCGCGGTTGTCGGCGCCATTCTCGGGCGTGAGCATGCCAAAAAGAACCAGTCCGGTGGCCAGAAAATTGTCGGTTACCGGCAGCAGGAAGTCTGCAATGTCCGCAAGGTAATGCTCGAGGAAACGGTCGAGGAAATCACCGGTTATCGCCACCGTATCGAGGTCGACAACCGAATCATCACCTTCGAGACAAACACCCCGCTGGCCAGTGGCGAGCGGGTCGAGATCACGCGCCGGACCACATACAGCCTGCGCTGAGCCTCGCCGACGCATATACAAGGCTGCGTCGTTGCGCCCTTATCGGCGCGGCGGCGTCTTGTTCTGGCAAAACAGCCGTGCCATATTGGCGCTCAATCCGTCTAGCGTATTTCGGAAGGGGTGAAACACATGTCCGAGCAGACTACCTCTGGCGTCATGGCCGGCAAGCGCGGCCTCATCATGGGTGTCGCGAATGACCGTTCGATTGGCTGGGGCATTGCTGCGAAGCTCGCCGAGCAGGGGGCCGAACTGGCCTTCACCTTTCAGGGCGAGGCATTGCAGAAGCGTGTTGTCCCCCTCGCCGCCTCGGTTGGCAGCGATATTGTCCTGCCATGCGACGTCACGGATGAGGCCAGTGTCGACGCCGTTTTTGACCGGCTGAAATCGGAATGGGGCACGCTGGACTTCGTTCTGCATGCCATCGCCTATTCCGACAAGGAAGAGCTGAAAGGCGGCTATGTCGACACGACCCGCGACAATTTCCGCCGAACAATGGATATCTCGGTCTATTCTTTCACCGAGATCACCCGCAAGGCCACCGCCATGATGAATGATGGCGGTGCGCTGCTGACGCTGACCTATTACGGTGCTGAACGTGTAATGCCGCATTACAATGTCATGGGTGTCGCCAAAGCGGCGCTGGAAGCCTCGGTTCGGTATCTTGCAGTCGATCTTGGCGGACGCAATATCCGCGTCAACGGGCTGTCGGCCGGGCCGATGAAAACGCTGGCCGCCTCTGGCATTGGCGATTTTCGCTATATCCTCAAATGGAACGAATATAACTCGCCACTGAAGCGCAATGTGACGCTGGATGATGTCGGCGGGGCCGGCCTGTATCTGCTGTCCGACCTGTCGTCAGGCGTGACCGGCGAGACGCATCATGTCGATTGCGGCTATCACGTTGTTGGAATGAAGGCAGTCGACGCGCCGGATATCTCGGTCGTCTGATATGGCCGACAACAGCTTCGGAACCCTTTTTTCCTTCACCAGCTTTGGTGAAAGCCACGGCCCCGGCATCGGCTGCATCGTCGATGGGGTGCCGCCGCGTGTGCCGCTGTCCGAAGCGATTGTGCAACCCTATCTCGACCGCCGCAAACCCGGGCAGAGCCGCTTTGTCACACAGCGCCGCGAGGATGACCGGGTCGAGATCCTGTCCGGTGTATTCGAGGGCATGACAACCGGCACACCTGTCGCCATGCTGATCCGCAACAAGGACCAGCGGTCGAAGGATTACAGCGAGATCGCCCGGCAGTTCCGGCCCGGTCATGCCGATTTCACCTATCAGCAGAAATATGGCATTCGCGATTACCGTGGCGGTGGACGGTCTTCGGCGCGCGAAACAGCGGTGCGAGTGGCCGCCGGCGCCATTGCCGATCAGGTGCTGAAAGCCGCACTTGGCGGATCCTTCCGGATCCGCGGCGGTGTTGTGCAGATCGGCCCACATGGAATTGACCGCAGCCGGCTTGACTGGAACGAGACCGGAAACAACCCGTTCTTCTGCCCCGACCCGGTGGCGGCCGGTGAATGGGAAACCTATCTCGATGACGTTCGCAAGGCGGGAAGTTCCGCCGGCGCGGTTCTCGAAATTGTCGCCGACGGCGTTCCGGCCGGCCTTGGCCAGCCCATCTATGGCAAGCTGGACAGTGACCTCGCCGCCGCGATGATGACGATCAATGCGGTCAAGGGCGTCGAGATTGGTGGCGGTTTCGCGCTGTCCGCGCTTGACGGGCGCGAGGCTGGTGACGAGATGTGCGCCGGCGACAATGGCCCGGCATTCACCAGCAACAACAATGGCGGCGTGCTTGGTGGCATTTCCACCGGCCAGCAGCTTGTCGTGCGGGTGGCGATCAAGCCGACAAGCTCGATCCTGACACCGCGCCGTTCGGTTGATATGGATGGCGCGGATATCGAGGTGGTCACCAAAGGCCGCCATGACCCTTGTGTGGGCATTCGCGGTGTGCCGGTGGCCGAGGCGATGATGGCGGTAACGATCCTCGACGCGCTGATGCGCCACCGCAGCCCATTTCGGCGGCAAGCCAGCTTTCAACCATCGCCAACGCATTGCTGATAGCCTGCGCATCACGCACCACCCCGCCTTTGCCGATAGCCGCACGGCCAACCTCGAATTGCGGCTTCACCAGCGCCAGCAGACCGGCCCCGGGCGCGGCGACATGCATCACCGCCGGCAGAACCTTGGTCAGCGAGATGAAGGATGCATCGCAGACGATCAATTCCGGCGGCGTGGCAAAATCAGCCGCGACGAGGTCGCGGGCATTGACACCCTCGCGCGAGTCGACGCGCGGGTCTTCGGCAAGCCTTAGATGAATCTGCCCATGTCCGACATCAACCGCCACCACATGGGCAGCGCCGCGCGCCAGCAACACCTCGGTGAACCCGCCGGTGCTGGCGCCGATATCGACACAGTGAAGGCCCGACGGATCAATCCGGGGAAATGCCTCCAGCCCGCCAAGAAGCTTCAGCGCCGCACGGCTCACCCACGGCATGTCGGGAGCGCTGACAGTGATCCTGGCACTGGCGGCAAGACGGCGCGCCGGCCGTGTCATCACCGCGCCGTCAACGCTGACAAGCCCGCCAGAGATCATGTTCCGCGCCCGGTCACGCGACGCCGCCAAGCCGCGGCGCACCAGCAACAGATCGGCACGAACGGGCGTATCATCCGTCATTGTTTCAGGTGGTGGCTTTGTCGCGTTTCTGGGGCCCAGCATCAGCAGCTGCAAGCCCCGGCATGGCAAGAAGCGCTTCCGCGATGCCCCGGGCATCAAGACCGGCCATAGCGATCTGGCCTGCCTGGCTGTCATGGTCGATCATCCGGTCAGGAAGCGACATGCAGCGCACCACAAGCCCACTGTCAAGATGGCCGGCATTGGCCAGATACTGCATGACATGCGCCGAGAAGCCGCCGGGGCTGTTCTCCTCGACAATCAGCAGCCGGTCATGCGACGTCGCCAGCCGGTCGATCAGATCGGTATCGAGCGGCTTGGCAAAGCGGGCATCGGCAATGGTGAAATCACCATGCGTCGGCGCCAGTTCATCCGCCGCCGTCAGACAGTCCGCAAGACGTGTTCCCAACGACAGCAGGGCCGTCCCCTCACCCTCGCGGATGATCCGCCCACGCCCGATCGGCAATATCTCGCCAACGTCGGGCAGATCGACACCGACACCCTCGCCGCGTGGATAGCGCACGGCGCTCGGCCCGTCATCATGAACGGCGGCGGTAGCGACCATATGCATGAGTTCGGCCTCGTCGGACGGGCACATGATGACCATGTTGGGAAGACAGGACAGATAGGCGACATCATAGACACCGGCATGCGTGGCACCGTCATTGCCGACCACCCCGGCCCGGTCGATGGCGAAACGGACCGGCAGCTTCTGGATGGCCACATCATGCACGATCTGGTCATAGCCGCGCTGCAGGAAGGTTGAATAGAGCGCGCAGAAGGGCCGCATGCCCTCGGTCGCCAGACCGGCGGCAAAGGTCACCGCATGCTGCTCGGCAATACCGACATCGAACACCCGGTTCGGGAACCGCGTCTTCACCTTGTCGAGTCCGGTGCCAGACGGCATCGCCGCCGTGATCGCGACAATCCGGTCATCGGACTCGGCCGCGGCCATCAACCCCTGCGCAAACACTGACGTGTAGCTTGGCGCGTTGCCAACCGATTTCTGCTGCGTGCCGGTGATGACATCAAATTTCGGCACGGCGTGATATTTTTCAGCGGATGGGCCGGCAAAAGGATGGCCCTTGCCCTTTTCGGTCACCACGTGAACCAGCACCGGTCCGCGCGCATGCCCGTCGCGGATATTCTTCAGCACCGGCAGAAGATGCGACATGTCATGGCCGTCAATCGGCCCGATATGAAGAAAGCCAAGCTGACTGAACACCGAATTGCCACTGATCAGGTCGCGTGCCGCCTCGCGGGCGCGCCGCGCCGTGCGCTCAATCTCGGCCGGGAAGCGGCTTGCCACCTCGCGCATCAGATCGCGGATCGAATGGAATGGCTCGGATGTGATGAGACGCGACAGATAGCTGCTCATCGCACCGACCGGCTGCGCAATCGACATGTCATTGTCGTTCAGAATGACGATCAGCCGTGAATCCGACGCGCCGGCATTGTTCATCCCCTCGAACGCCATGCCGGCGCTCATCGAGCCGTCGCCAATCACCGAAATGACGTTACGCCGGTGTCCCTGAAGGTCGCTTCCCACGGCCATGCCGAGGCCGGCGGAAATCGAGGTCGATGAATGACCGGCACCAAAGGGGTCGAACTCGGACTCGCTCCGCTTGGTGAAACCGGACAATCCACCCTTCTGGCGCAAGGTCTCGATGCGGTCGCGGCGACCGGTCAGGATCTTGTGCGGATAGGCCTGGTGGCCGACATCCCAGATCAGCCTGTCCTCCGGGGTCCGGAAGACGTAATGCAGGGCAACCGTCAGCTCCACAACGCCAAGCCCGGCGCCAAGATGCCCACCGGTCTTCGACACAGCATCAATCGTCGCCATCCGCAATTCGGCGGCAAGACGCTGCAGTTCGCCCTCGGGGAGGCGGCGAAGCTCCTCAACGGTGGCGACGCTGTCAAGCAGGGGGGTTGCTGTCATTCGCCCTCCGGTCCGGTGTTTCGGACCAGCCTTCCTAATTCATCTTTTATGGATATAAGGTTTATCACGACCGCCGTTCAATAGCGAATCGCGCGATGGCCTGCAGGTCAGCCGCCGCCGCGCCCCAGGGCGCGAGGGCCGCCTCGGCGCCGGTGATCAGCTCTGCCGCAGTCTGCCGGGCAGCGTCCAGCCCCATCAGAACAACGAAACTCCCCTTGCCACGCGCCGCATCCTGGCCGGCAGGCTTGCCAAGCGATTCAGTATCACTGTCATAATCCAGAAGATCGTCGGCAATCTGGAAGGCAAGACCAAGATCGCGCGAATAATTGGCAAGCGCGGCTTCAAGCGCCGCCGAGGCACCGCCATGAATGCCACCGGCGACGGCGGCGAACCGGATCAGCGCACCGGTCTTCATGGCCTGCATCTGCCGCACCTCATCAAGTGACGGCGTTCCCGTTTCAGCTTCAAGATCGAGCATCTGTCCACCGGCCATGCCACCAACACCGGCCGCGGCGGCGAGTTCGGTGACGAGTCGCGCACGAACAGATGCATCCTCACTCACCCCGGGATCGGCAAGAATCCCGAATGCCAGCGTTTGCAGCGCGTCACCGGCAAGAATGGCTGTCGCCTCGTCAAAGGCGATGTGGCAGGCCGGCTTGCCGCGGCGGGTATCCGAATCATCCATTGCCGGAAGATCATCATGAACCAGCGAATAGGCATGTAGACATTCCACCGCGGCGGCAACATGCATCACCCCGTCGCACAATTGACCACCGCCGGCAAGCCGCGAGGCCGCCAGAACAAGGCAGGCCCGCAGCCGCTTGCCGCCATTCATCGTGGCATAGCGCATCGAGCAGGCGAGAGCGGCGGCGGGGCCGGGAAGCGTGTCGAACAGTGAGGCAAGATGGCTTTCAACAGCAGCCGAGTCCGCACGCACCGAGGCTGGGAGGGTCATTCGTCTAGCCGTCGACGGAGAATGGTGCCGATTCGGCCGGCGGGCTGCCATCTGCCGGCAGCCGGATCTGTTCCACTTTCATCCGCGCCTCTTCAAGGCGTGCCTGGCAGTGTGCCTTCAATGCGGTCCCGCGTTCAAAGGCCGTGATGGCATCGTCAAGCGAGACATCGCCGCGCTCAAGCGAGGCCACGATACCCTCGAGTTCACGAAGCGCATCCTCAAAGCTGATTCCGGCAAGATCGGCCTGTCCGCGGCCCGGCGTATCATTCATCACAAACTCCTGCCCCGCTTCGGCAATTGGTCAAATCCAGCCAGCATGTTGGCGGATATCTACTCTTCCGTCAGGGTCGTCGCAATGGTCTTTACCATATCGGCAACCCGTTTTCGTGCGCTGGCAGATTCAATATTATAGTAAGCTCTTACCAGCTCAAGCGTTTCCCGGCGTACCATCGGATCCTTGACGCCGGACGGGTCCTTGTCGAGCTCAATCGTGTCCAGTCCGCGGGCAACGCGCCTTGGCGATGCCTGCATTGTCGTTTCCGACATGTCATCAAAGAAATAGCTGATCGGAACGTCGAGGATCTGGCCCATGTCCCACAGGCGTGAGGCACTGATCCGGTTCGCCGCGCGTTCATATTTCTGCACCTGCTGGAATGTGATGTTCAGTTCGGCACCAAGCTGTTCCTGGCTCATGCCAAGCAATGTGCGCCGCAGACGAAGCCGTTTGCCAACATGCATGTCGATGGCGTTGTTATTGGTGATACGGAAATTTCGTTCGGGTTTCTGGGATGATACCACGATGCTTTCCTTTCTGTCAGTTAACCGGGGGCAGACCCCCTCCAGATGCTGCCAGCGGAAATGCAAGCATAGCCTGTTTAACGCTTTTACGGTGTCACGCGCCTGAATGTCTCAGCCTGAATAGCTCAGATGGCAAATTCGTCCAGCGCCGCCAGCAGGGCATGCGCAATCCCGTTCTCGAAGGTGGAATGGCCGGCATCATCGACAAGACGCAGATTCGCCTGACGACCCCACGCATCCGCCAGCCTGTGCGCCGTCACCGGCGGGCAGATCACGTCATGCCGTCCCTGGATGATATGGGCCGGCAGATGCCGGATCACCGAAATATTGGTCATGATATGGTCCGGCGGCATGAAACAGTCATTGACGAAATAATGCGCTTCCAGCCGTGCCATGCTCAGCGCCGATCGGCCGGTGACACGCCGCACACCGGCCCGCAAGGTCGAACAGCTTGTCTCGTAGGAAGCCCACCGCTCGGCCGCTGGCTGATGGACAAGCGCCTGCTCGCTTGTCAGCTTGTCATGATAGCTGAGCAGGATGTCATCCCGCTCCTCCTCGGTCAGGAAGCCGATGAAATCCTCATAGGCCTCGGGGAAGAAACGGCCCATATCATGGAGAAACCAGTCAACTTCGGCGCGCGTACCAAGAAAGATGCCACGCAGCACGAGGCCGGTGACACGCTCCGGGTGGGCGATGGCATAGGCAAGGGCAAGCGTGCTGCCCCAGGAACCGCCAAAGAGCAGCCATTTGTCGATACCAAGCCGGATCCTGAGCGCCTCGATATCGGCTATCAGGTCCTGGGTGGTATTCTGCGCCATCTCCCCATGCGGTGTTGAGCGGCCGCACCCGCGCTGGTCGAACAGCACGCAGTGAAATCTGTCGGGGTTGAACAGCCGCCGATGTGTCGCCGAAATCCCGGCCCCCGGCCCCCCATGGATGAACAGCACCGGCCGCCCGTCGGGTCGCCCGACCTGTTCGTAGTAAATCTGGTGCAGACCGCGATCAAGCTTGCCGCTGCCAAAGGGAGGCTGAACCGGAAACAGTTCTTTTTCCTGGATGAATGCATTCGCCATGGCGACAGCATATCACATTACAGCGGGGCGTGAATTGGTCTGCGCGTCACAGGTCAATTTCAACTTTACCAGGTGGCACAAGGCCCATTCGGCACCGACCCGCTTCGCAAACGACACCAAAAAGGGGCGCCGGAACGCCCCTTTGTTCGGAATGACCGATGTCTTGGAATGACCGCTTTCAGAGCCGGTCAGGCAACGTCCATCAAATCTTCAAGCTTCGTCGCGGCCGCTTCCTGATCGATCTTCTCGATCGCCGCGAACTCGCGGGCCAAGCGCTCAAGCGCCGCCTGGTACATCTGACGCTCGGAATATGATTGCTCGGACTGGTTGGTGCGGCGATGCAGGTCGCGGACAACCTCGGCAATCGATACCGGATCACCGGACTTGATCTTGGTTTCATATTCCTGCGCACGGCGCGACCACATTGTCCGGCGAACCCGCGCCTTGCCCTGCAAGGTGGTGATCGCCTGTTCCATCTGCTTCTTCGAGCTGAGGGTGCGCAGTCCGAGCGAGCGGGCCTTTTCCATGGGGACACGCAAGGTCATACGGTCATGTTCAAAACGAACAACAAGCATCTCGATCGTGGCACCGCTGATCTCGCGGCTCTCGGTCCCCAGAATACGGCCAACACCATGTGTCGGATACACCACGAAATCGCCTTCCTTGAAGGCAGCGTCAGTCTTTTTTGCCATTGAGTCTTCCCTGTTGACCTTCGCGGCTGGCCCTACAGATGCAAATTGGCAGGCTGCTTTGGTGCCTTGCACTCCAACCCCTGCAAATCACTGCAGACCAAACAGACCCACGCCCTGTTTCCGATCGCCTCGGAGCGGGTGGGATCAGCGTCAGTCAGTTGTTGTAACCAGTCTGTAACATACCCGAAATTAACGGGAAAATCAATCGGCTCAGCGGTGATTTGGATAATCAGCTTCCCTGCCCGGGATTGCGCGAGAAATATTTCTCGTACTTTCCCTTTTCTTCCTGCGCCACTTCGGCATTCGGCATCGGGTCGGACCGCTGTGCGATATTGGGCCAGATTTCCGACATCTCGCGGTTCAGCTCCAGCCACTTCTCGGCCTCCGGCTCGGAGTCGGGAAGAATGGCTTCCGGCGGGCATTCCGGCTCGCAGACTCCGCAGTCAATGCACTCGTCCGGGTGGATGACCAGCATGTTCTCCCCCTCGTAAAAACAATCCACCGGGCATACCTCGACGCAGTCGGTATATTTGCAGTTGATGCAGTTGTCATTGACAATATAGGTCATCAGGCGGTCTCCATGCGCGTCTCAGGCGCAGCGTTTTATCGTAAAGGCGGGTTCTCCACAAGAGCGGATCATCCTGCCGTTCTACCCCATGTTCTCGACGCGCATGCGGGCCCGTTTGGCAGCCCGCCCGGACTCGATATCATCGACATAAAGCAGGCCGGCAAGACGGCGCATCAGCTGCGCCTCGTAATCATGCACCTCGCCATCGGCAAGCACCACCATCCATGCCATCTCCATGATCGCAATCCGGTCCTCGGCTTCGGTCTCGGTGCGGATCGAGCGCGTCAGGGCGTGAATCTCGACCCGTTCGGCATGCCAGGACAGCGCCGTATCGATCAGCCCGTCCACCGCGCCGGGATCGATGGTCGGCTGCGCCGCCAGAATGCGGGTGATCTGCGCACGCTCGTCATCATCAAGCTCGCCATCCGCCATCGCCGCCTCGACAAGAAGGCTGGCCATCAGGGCGGCCCATTCTGAGTCACCGGCGGGAGCGGTTTTTTCATCCTCGGCAAATTCGCGAATCCAGTTTCCCAGCTTGGCAATCATCGATCAACATCCTCCTGCGGCGTTTCTGATATCGGTCATTCGAGCTCAGATTTCAAATTCTGGGTCGCCCGACGGTCACGTTTGGTCGGTCGGCCGGTACCACGTTCGCGGCTTTCAAAAACCGGCGCGGCTTTTTCTGCGCCGGACTCCCGCTTTGACACCTCCGGCGACAGATCTTCATAAAGCAACACCGCTTCGGTGGCCGGGCCGCGCCGCGACCCCAGTTCAACGATCCTGATCACTCTGACCCGGTCGCCCTGCATGAAGGTCAGCACCTGCCCGGGCTGCGCGGCGCGATGCGGCTTGCTCATCACCTCGCCATCCAGACGGAATCGCCCGCCGGCAATGGCCTTTGTGGCCAGCGCGCGGGTCTTGAAAAAACGGGCATACCACAGCCACTTGTCGAGCCGCAGCGACGGCGCGCCAGTCGGGTCGCTCACGATTTCAGTTTCAGATCGGCCAGCACGGCAAACGGCGATTGCGGGTCCGGCTCACGGCTCTTGGCGCTGAAATTCTGCTGCCTGTCCGGCTTGCCGCGGTTCGGACGTCCGCCCTTTGCCTGCCCCTTGCGGCCGGCCGGCCGTGATGTCTGGCGACCGTCTTCCTGCCCCTGGCGTTTGTCGCGACGGCCTGCGGTGGTACGTTGCCGGCGCACCCGCTCAAATGTCTGGATCGGCGGCTTTTCCGGATCCTCGTCAGGTTCCTCGCTGACGACCTTGCAGTTCATGTCCAGCAGCATCGCCGCCATCTGTTCACGCGTCGCACCGGCCAGTGACAGCATGTCCTCGCTGATCGTGAACCGGCCCTCGCGTGCCGCGTTGCGGACAAGAAGCGCCACCCGCTCGACCATATCGACCCGCATCACACGCCCGCCAAGCCGCCGGTATCCTGTGGCCAGCCAGAAATTATCCGGCACGCCCTCAACGGCATCAATGGCGACGCGGCCGGCTGGCGGCGGCGCGTGAAACTGGCCCGCCTCACCATGGAACAGGTTCCACAACAGGGCGCGAAGGTCAATCTGCGCCGGCTTCAGCAGATCGGGAAGATAGACAGTCTCGACGCCAAATCGCAGCCCCAGTCGCGCTAGGCGCGGCTTGTCGGTTTCACTCAGACCGCGAAGCTGCTGGCCAGCCTGCATCGAGGGCACCGTGCCAAGCCCCTCGAACAGCATGAAAGCAAGCCCGCGCGCCGCGCCGGACAGTGGCGCCGGCTCAGCCGCCGTTTCGGGCGCCGTTTCGGACGCCGTTTCGGGCGCTGTTTCGGGCGCCTCTATGATATCGGGCTGTTCGACCGGCGGAGTGGCGGCGATTTCATCCTTTGTCGGACCATCCAGCGCATCATCGATGTCGGCTTTTGGCGTTGGCGTTGGCGGTCCCGGGCGCGGCGTCCGGCGTTCGGGAAGCGGCGCGGTCTCGGGCGTCTCGAGAACCACCAGCCTGCCAAGGACCTCGCGGACATGTTCGGCGACGAATTCGGACAGTCTGGCGTTCAGCCGCTGTGTCTGGTCAATCGACAGCAGCTCGCTGGCGATCAGGTCCGGGCGCGGTGCGTAGAGCCCGTCACCCTTGACCAGACGGGCCACAATAGCGTCGCGCCACCTGACCCGCCCCTCTTCATCAAGTTTGAAGGCGGCCGTCGCCGAGGCGGTGAAGGCACGCACACGCGACTCAATCTCGTCGGGAAGCCCGCGCCGCGCCGCCGCCAGGATGGTTGCCTTCTCGTCACCCTCGCTCAGGGTCGGGCGGAACACGAATCCTTCCAGATTACCGACTTCCTCACCTTCGACCAGAACGGTTCCGTCACTTTTCACCGAGGCCATGAGATTCCTTGTTTCCTTCAATTTCCGGCTCAGATGCGCAGCGCGCCGGTCGATGAACCTCTCCGAAAGCCGCTGATGCAGGCTGTCGGACAGGCGGTCCTCGATCGAACGCGCCCGATTCTGCCATTCTGCGGGGTTGTCTGTCCAGTCCGCACGATGCGTGACATAGGTCCAGGTCCGGATATAGGCAAGCCGTGTCATCAGCGTGTCAATATCGCCATCAAGCCTGTCGAGCTGCGCCATCGCCCGCGCGACCATGTCACTGCCAAGCCTGCCAGTCTCGGCAAGCTGGCCATAGAGCGTTGCCAGCAGATCGTAGTGATCATCGCTCAGACTCTGCCGGAAATCCGGAATACAGGCGACATCCCACAACAGATTGACCTGTTGCGCGCCGACAGCGCGCTCGTGGATCGCCGGCCGTTCGGCAAGCGCCACCAGCGCGCGGTGATCAATGGCGTCGGCCTTGCGAAGCAGGAACGGCAAGGGCGGAGGTGCCTCAAGCGAGGCAAGCAGCGATTCAACCGAAGAAAAATCAATGTCACGCGATCGCCACCAAAAACTGCGGATCGGCGCGAAACGGTGCTGCTCGATGGCCTCGATCATCTCCGGTTCCGGCACCTCGCACCCGTCGGTCACGCCGAATGTGCCATCATTGGTATGGCGTCCGGCGCGACCGGCAATCTGCGCCATTTCAGCAGCTGACAGACGGCGCATCTGCCGGCCGTCGAACTTCATGTCGGAAGCCAGCGCCACATGCCCGAGATCGAGGTTCAGGCCCATCCCGATGGCGTCGGTGGCGACAAGGAAATCGACATCACCATTCTGATATAGCTCAACCTGGGCATTGCGGGTGCGCGGGCTGAGCCGTCCCATCACCACCGCCGCGCCACCACGCTGGCGGCGCACCAGCTCGGCAATCTGATAGACATCGCCGACCCCGAAGGCGACGATGGCACTGCGGCGCGGCAATCTTGTCAGCTTCTTCGACCCGGCAAAGCTGAGCTGCGAGAGCCGCTGGCGCGTCTCGAACCGCGCGTCGGGCAGCATCTGGCGCAGGAGCGGGCCGGCTGTCTCGGCGCCAAGGAACATCGTCTCATGGAGGCCGCGGGCATGCAGGATGCGGTCGGTGAAAACGTGGCCACGCTCACGGTCACCGGCCAACTGCACCTCGTCGACCGCGACAAAGTCATAGCTTTGCCGCAGCCCGTCATCATCCACCATCGGCGCGCCGCCAAGCGGCATCGATTCAACGGTACAGCACAGATAGCGCGCACCGGCTGGCAGGATCCGTTCCTCGCCGGTGATCAGCCCGACCTTCGCCGCGCCAAGGCGGGCCACCAGACGGTCGTAATTCTCACGCGCCAGAAGCCGCAGCGGAAAGCCGATCATGCCGCTGGCATAGCCGGTCATCCGTTCCAGCGCGAGATGCGTCTTGCCAGTATTGGTCGGGCCGAGGACCACCGTCACCCGGCGGTCACGCTCGGCGCGGGCAGTGGCACCGGTCGGGCCGGGCCTGAATGATGATGCGCGGGTCATGGCGTTGGTCGAACTGGTGCGGGGCTGAATGACGGGGCCTGAATAACGGGCGGCGGGGATATAGCGCGGGAATCCTGCCGCGCCTGATTTTGCTGGTCGTCCCATGACAATACCGATTTTCCGGCTGGCATGCATCCGGCTTTCTGGCCCGGTGCCGAAAAAACACTGGCGAGTGCTTTTTTCCGCAATCCTTAACTGTCTTTTAAGACCATTCCGTTATCACTGACCCGGCTCAACTTCCCGGAATCGGTATGGTTTCATCGTGCGTGACAATGTCCTCCTGACCAATGCCCTTGATCATCTCCATACCGCCTTCGAGCGGATCAAACGCCCGGCCGGACCCGGTGGCACGAACAAATCGCCGGACGGCGCGTTGCTGCATGGTGACAGCCTCGAGATGATGTCGCGCCTTCCCAGCGGCAGCATCAAGGCGGTGGTGACATCGCCGCCCTATAATCTGCGCAACAGTTCGGGCAATGGCATGCGTGACGGGCGTGGCGGCAAATGGCACCGGGCCGAATTGTTGAATGGTTACACCACTCACGCCGATTCGATGCCGCACGCCGCCTATGTCGGCTGGCAGCGCCGGTGCCTTGCCGAGATGATGCGCCTGCTGCGGCCTGACGGCGCCATCTTCTACAACCACAAATGGCGCGTCCAGAAAGGCCTTCTCCAGGACCGAAGCGACATCGTCGCCGGGTTTCCGGTGCGCCAGATCATCATCTGGCACCGCTCCGGCGGGATCAATTTCAACCCCGGCTATTTCCTGCCGAATTACGAGGTGATCTATCTGATCGCGAAGAAGGAGTTCACGCTGGCGCCAAAGGCCAACGCGCTTGGCTGTGTGTGGCGGATCGCACAGCAGACCGGCACCCCGCATCCGGCACCCTTTCCGCCGGAGCTGGCCCGCAACTGCCTTGCCGCGATTGACGAGGGGCCGGTCCTCGACCCGTTCATCGGCAGCGGCACGACCGGGCTGGTCGCCGCCGAACGCGGACTCGACTGGATCGGCATCGATATCTCGGCGGACTATCTCGACATCGCGGCACAACGAATTGCGGCGGCGCGGGCGGAACCCATACCGTCATAGAACCCTAGCAATGTGTCGCGCTGGTAATGTATCGCCCTAGAAGTGCGCCGAGTTGGTGGTGCCCGGACGGGCCAGCGGCGGCGCGAACTTCGTCAGCTCGATGCCCTCGACGGCCGCCTTGTATTCATCCAGCGTCGGCGTCCTGCCGAGGATCGCCGACAGCACCACGACCGGCGTCGAGGCCAGCAGCGATTCGCCCGCCTTATCGGCTGAATCCTCGACGACCCGCCCCTTGAAGAGCCGTGTCGAGGTGGCCAGAACGGTATCGCCCTTCGCCGCCTTTTCCTGGTTGCCCATGCACAGATTGCAGCCCGGCCGCTCGAGATAGAGGATGTTCTCATATTCGGTGCGGGCTTCGGTCTTCGGCCTGGCGTCGTCAAACTCGAAGCCGGAATATTTCTGCAGAATATCCCAGTCGCCCTCGTCCTTCAGCTCGTCGATGATGTTGTAGGTCGGCGCGGCAACGACCAGCGGCGCCTTGAAGGCGACGCTTCCCGCCGATTTTTCCAGATTGCGGAGCATCTGCGCGACGATCTTCACATCGCCCTTATGCACCATGCAGGACCCGACAAAGCCGAGATCGACCTTCTTGTCCGCACCATAGAAGGAAATCGGGCGGATGGTGTCATGCGTGTAGCGCTTCGAGATATCGGCGTTGGTCACATCCGGATCGGCGATCATCGGCTCGTCGATCAGGTCGAGATCGACAACCACCTCGGCGGCGTAGCGGGCATTGGCGTCTGGCGCCAGCGCCGGCTTCTCGCCGGATTTGATCTGGGCGATACGCGTGTCGGCGATGCCGATCAGCCGATGCAGCATCAGATCGTCATTCTCCATGCCCTTGTCGATCATGATCTGGATACGGTGTTTCGCGATCTCCAGCGATTCGATCAGCGTGGCATCCTCGGAGATGCAGATCGACGCCTTCGCCTTCATCTCGGCTGTCCAGTCGGTGAAGGTGAAGGCCTGGTCGGCCAGCAGCGTGCCGATATGGACCTCGATGATCCGCCCCTGGAATACATTGTCGCCGAACTGCCTCAGCATCTGCGACTGCGTGGCATGAACGACATCACGGAAATCCATGTGGTCGGCCATCGTGCCGGTGAAGGTGACCTTCACCGATTCCGGGATCGGCATCGTCGCCTCGCCGGTGGCAAGCGCCAGCGCGACGGTGCCGGAATCGGCGCCGAAGGCAACGCCCTTCGACATGCGGGTATGCGAATCGCCGCCGATGATGATCGACCAGTCATCGACGGTGATGTCGTTCAGCACCTTGTGGATGACATCGGTCATCGGGGGGTACTCGTCCTTCGGATCGCGGCCGGTGATCAGGCCGAAATCATGCATGAACTTCATCAGCCTCGGCGTGTTCTCGGCAGCCTTGAAATCCCAGACCGAGGCGGTGTGGCAACCGGACTGATAGGCGCCATCGACCTTTGGCGAGATCACGGTGGCGGCCATCGCCTCCAGCTCCTGCGCCGTCATCAGGCCGGTGGTGTCCTGCGAGCCGACAATATTGACCCTGACCCGCGCATCCGATCCGGCATGCAGCGTGGTGCCCGGCGCGATGCCGACAGCATTGGCGTTGAAGATCTTCTCGACCGCCGTCAGCCCCTGCCCGTCGATCGAGATTTCCTTTGATGGCGCGAAGGCCGATTTCAACGGCATGCCAAGCGTTTCGCAGGCGAAGGTCTGCAGCATCTTGCCAAAGACGATGGCGTAGGACCCGCCGGCGCGGATGAATTCCAGCTTCTGCGGGGTGAAGGAGGCCGAGACATCGACAAGCTCTTCATCACCGGCCTCGCTGAGGAGCTTCTTGTCCTTCGTGTTGATTTTCAGAACCGTGCCGGTCTCGACCGAATATTTCTGCTCGAGAACGGGGTTCTCGTCATTGTTCAGGATCGGGTTGCCGTCTGCGTCCAGCTTCTTGACCCAGTTCTTCAGGTCGATGCCAATGCCGCCGGTCACGCCGACCGTCGTCTGGAAGATCGGCGAAATGCCGTTGGTGCCGGCCACGATCGGGGCGATATTGACGAACGGCACATATTTGCTGGCCTGCTTGC
Source organism: Alphaproteobacteria bacterium (assembly GCA_009920665.1). Classification (GTDB taxonomy): domain Bacteria; phylum Pseudomonadota; class Alphaproteobacteria; order Puniceispirillales; family Puniceispirillaceae; genus UBA8309. The sequence continues at coordinate 30,561 of RFZL01000002.1, forward strand.
CGGTCCACAGCGCGACATTGTTGACGCCGGACATGCGCGACGAGCCGACACCCATCGTGCCCTTCTCGGCGATCAGCATCACCTGCTTGCCTGGATGCTGCAGCTTCAGCGCGTTGATTTCCTGCTGCGCCCGCTCCGAGATAAAGCATTTGCCGTGCAACTCGCGGTCCGCGCGCGAATGCGCCTGATTGCCGGGTGACAGCAGATCGGTGGAGATATCGCCCTCGGCGGCGATATAGGTGACAACCTCGATCTCCTCGGCGATTTCGGGGAGGCGGGTGAAGAATTCGGCATCCGAATAGCTTTCCAGAATGTCGCGGGCGACAGCGTTGCCGGCATCGAGCGCCGTTTTCAGCCGGTCCTTGTCGGCCTCATAGAGAAACACCTGCGTCTTCAGCACCTCGGCGGCATCCGGCGCAATCGCCGCGTCATCGCCAAGTGCGAGGTCGAGCAGAACCCCGACCGACGGACCACCCTTCATATGCGACAGCAGCTCGAACGCGAAGGCCGGGGAAATCTCCGCGACCACGGCCTCGCCCAGGATGATTTCCTTCAGGAAACCCGCCTTCGCGCCGGCCGCGCTGGTCGTGCCGGGAAGCGTGTTGTAGATCAGGAAATCGAGCGAGGCGGCGCGATGCGCGTTACCGGGCTCCCTGATCTGCGCGACCAGCTCCTTTACCAGCCCGCCATCATCGATCGGCTTTGGCGCCAGCCCCTGCTGCTTGCGGTTTTCGATCTCTTCGAGATAGGCGTCATACAAAGACATTTCGTCCCCCACGAAAAATTGTCGGCGGCGCCGTGATCGCCATACCGGCCTGTTGCACCGGGTCGGCGACAGCCATGCTGCCATCCCACATTGCTGTCATGGCAGGCGCGGCCATGGCGGCCAGCACCTGCGCAAATCTATGGAATCTGTCACCCGTCAGACGGGCGGGCCAGCCCGAGGAGCGCCTCGCAACGGTCATCATTTATATAGACCCGAGCGGGCGATTTTTCCAGTTGGAAATTGGGGGGCTGGACCATCCCCGCCCTTCGCGGGTAAACACGGTGGCATGGTCACCGGAACCCGACAGAACCACGAGAATGCCCCGCTCGCCCCCACCACCGGGCTGGTTATTGACGGCGTGGTGCTGGTGCGTGGCATGCGGGTGATCCAGCCGGCGCTGAGCCATGTCATCGCGCCTGGCCGGATGAGTTTGCTGACCGGCCCGAATGGCAGCGGCAAATCAACCCTGCTTCGCGCCATCGCCGGGCGACTGCGCCCGATCGCCGGGAGTATAAGCTGCGCCGCACCGATCCTCTATGTCGGTCATGCCGATGGGCTCGCCGCCTCACTCAGCGGGCGGCGCAACCTCGGTGACTGGGCCGGGCTGAATGGTCTGCCGGTCGATGCACCGGGCGATGCGCCGGGCGATGCGGGTATGATTGATACGGCGCTGGCGTCGTTTGCCGCCGGCCCCTTTGCCGATCTGCCGGTGCGGATGCTGTCGCGTGGCCAGCGGCGGCGGCTGGCGCTGGCGCGGCTTGCATTGTCACCGGAACGGGCGCTGTGGCTGCTGGACGAACCGGCCGCCGGGCTCGACCGCGCCGCGCAGGCGGACCTCGACAGGCTTATCACGGCGCATCTTGACCGGGGCGGCATGGTGCTGGCGGCGACGCACACACCGCTTGGCAGCGGACACGACCATGACGAGCTGGCCCTGGAGGCGCATCCATGACCGGCCGCGCGATGAGTGCCACCGTAATAACTCCCCTCGGCGCGCAGATCCGGCGCGACATCGCGCTTGGCTGGCGCGGGCGCGGACAGGCGCTGGTGATGCTGGGATTCTTCCTGATCATCATCACGCTGTTCCCGCTGGCCACCGGGCCCGACGCCGCGCAGCTGCGCCCGATCGCCATTCCGGTGATCTGGATCGCCGCGATGCTGGCAAGCCTTGCCGGTTTCACCCGTATTTTCGCCGATGATGTGCGCTGCGGCTGGGTTGACCAGGTGGCGCTCTCGCCGCTGCCGCTGGCGCTCTATGCGCTTGCCAAGGCGGTTGTGCATTGGGCGCTGACGGCGCTGCCGATGCTGGTGGCGACGCCCTTGATGGGGTTGATGCTGTATCTGGAACCGGCCGGGATGCCGGCGTTGCTGCTGGCGCTGGCGCTTGGCACGATGGCGCTGACCTTGCTGGGGCTGATCGGCGCCGCGCTGACCGAGGGCGCGCGCGGTGGCAACGGGTTGCTGGCCGTGCTGGTCCTGCCACTGGCGGTGCCGGTGCTGATCTTCGGCGTGCTGGCCTCGACGCCGGCTGATGGTGGCATTGTCACACCACATCTGATGCTGCTTGGCGCGGTGCTGCTGGTGCTGCTGGCGCTGGCGCCGCTTGTCGCCGCGATGGCGCTTGCCGAGGCCGAGGCGGAGACCGGCGCGTGAGTGGCGGGTTTGACAGCCGGGGCCGCGACGGCAGGTCGCTGCCCGCACAGCCGCCGATGTCATTGTCATCGCCGGCGGGCCCGGTGTAGGAAGGGGCCATGTTCGACTATCTTGCCAACCCGACGCGTTTCATGCGGCTTGCCGACTGGCTGTTGCGGCCGCTGGCGCTGCTGGCGACGGGGTTGCTTGCAGCCGGCCTCTATTACGGGCTGCTGGCCTCACCACCCGATTATCAGCAGGGCGAGACGGTGCGGATCATGTATGTGCATGTGCCGGCGGCCTGGCTTGCCAGTCTTGGCTATGTCGCGCTGGGGCTGTGCGGGCTGTTCTATGTTGTCTGGCGGCACCCGCTTGCCGATGTCGCGCTGCGCGCGATGGCGCCGGTCGGCGCGATGTTCGCCTTCCTGACACTGGTCACCGGCGCCTTCTGGGGCAAGCCGATGTGGGGCGCCTGGTGGGTGTGGGACGCGCGTCTGACCTCGATGCTGATCCTGTTCTTCTTCTATCTCGGCGTGATCGCGCTGGCCAACGGCTTCGACCAGCCCGAGCGCGGCAGCCGCCCGGCGGCGCTGTTGGCGCTTGTCGGCATGATCAATGTGCCGATCGTCAAATTCTCGGTTGACTGGTGGAACACGCTTCACCAGCCGGCCAGCCTGATCCGCAGCGGCGGCGTGTCGATCGATCCGGCGATGCTGACGCCGCTGCTGCTGATGCTTGCCGGCACGCATTGCTATTTCGCGGTGATCGTGATCCTGCGCATGAAATCGATCCTGGCCGAACGACGGATCATGACGATGCAGCTTCGCCGCGCCGCAACGGCGATGCCACCAGACGGGGGCACGGGTTGATGGCGGCGTTTCTCGATATGGGCGGGTTCGCGGCCTTTGTCTGGCCCTGCTATGCGCTCAGTCTTGGCGGGATGGTCTGGCTCGGCCTCACAAGCTGGCACCGCGCCCGCACCGCCGCAAGGCAGCTTGCCGAGATGAGTGGCGAGGAAGGCTCCAAGGCAGACGGATAGCCCACCCCTAGCGTGACCGGCGGCGGCCCCCGCGGCGGCGGCCGCTTTCGATGGCCGGGGCCTCGTCCGGGGTCAGTTCACGCACCGGCAGATCGACCGCCTGCGACAGTTTCTCATACGGCTCTGACTGGTGCGGGATCGCCATCGCCTTGACGAACTGGTCCTGGAAGGACGCCTCGACGGCTGTCTCGATCTTCTCGATGTCACGGACCACGGCCTCGATCTCGCGGCGCGCACCCTTGTTCAGCAACGCCATACGCGCGCCGGTGCCGGCCGAATTGCCAGCCGCCCGCACATTCTCCAGCGCACAGTCCGGGATCATGCCAAGCACCATCGCGTATTTCGGGTCGATATGCGTGCCGAATGCACCGGCCAGCACCACCCGGTCAACCGATTTCAGCGCCATCTTGTCCATCAGCAGGCGGAACCCGGCATGCAGCGCCGCCTTGGCAAGCTGGATCGCGCGGACGTCGTTCTGCGTCACCACAACATTGTCCGAGACGCGGTAGGCAAAGGTGCGCCCGTCCGCCTCGATCCGCGGCGAGATGGCGGCTTTCGCACCGTTGACCACCCCGTCGGCAGTCAGGATTTCGGCAAGATACATCTCGGCCAGCACCTCAATGATACCGGACCCGCAGATGCCGGTGATGCCGGTGGATTTCACGGCCTCGTCAAACCCGTCCTCGTCCGACCATCGCTCGACACCGATGACACGGAATCGCGGCTCCAGCGTTTCTGGATTGATCCTGATCCGCTCTATGGCCCCTGGCGCGGCGCGCTGGCCAGAGGATATCTGCGCCCCCTCGAAGGCCGGGCCGGTCGGCGACGAGGCTGCCAGCATCCGCTTGCTGTTGCCGACGACAATCTCGGCATTCGTGCCGACATCGACAACCAGCGTGTTGACCTCACCCTTCTGCGGCGCCTCGGCCAGCACCACACCGGCGGCATCGGCACCAACATGACCGGCAATACAGGGCAGGACATAAACACGGGCACCGCGATTCACCTGAAGACCGATCTCGCTGGCCCGCATCTCGACCGCGGTGTCGACGGCCAGCGCAAAGGGCGCGCCGCCAAGCTCGACCGGGTCGATCCCCAGAAGCAGATGATGCATCACCGGATTGCCGACAAGGACAATCTCCACAACATCATCGGCGTCCATGCCGGCCTGTTCGGCGGCGCCAGTGATCAGCTTTTGCAGTCCATCGATGACGGCCTCGGTCATTTCCACGTGACCACCGGGGTTCATGATGCCGTAGGAAACCCGGCTCATCAGATCCTCGCCAAAGCGGATCTGCGGGTTCATCGCGCCGGTAGAGGCCAGCACATCGCCAGTGACCATGTCACACAGATGCGCCGACATGGTGGTCGAACCGACATCGATGGCGATACCGGCAACACGCTCCTTCAGCCCCGGCCAGATACCGACAATCCGGTTGCCGTCGCGAAGCGCCACCGTCACCTGCCACTTGCCGGCCCGCAACACCGGTTGCAACTGCTGCAGGATATGCAGGTCGCAGTCGATCTCGCCGGTCACCCGGTCAGGCCATTGCGTCTGCAACGCCTCGACAAGGCGGCGCAGATCGCCGGACGGTTCATGCATGTCAGGCTCGCGCACCTCGACAAGGCACAGCCTGATGATCGGGTCCATCTCGATCTGGCGGTCATCAGCCGCCTTGCGGACAAGCTGGTTGTGAACCTGGCTTTCCGGCGGCACATCGATGACGACATCAGCGAGGAGCGTCGACTGGCAGGACAGGCGCCGCCCTTCGGCAAGGCCCTTCTTGTCAGCATAGCGGGTCTCGACGGCGGTCACGCCGCACAGGCTGCCCGGACCCGAGGAAATGCCATGCTTGGCGAATTCGCCGGTGCCGACATCAACCTGGCAGCGGCCGCACAGCGCACGGCCACCGCAGACGGAATCGATATCGACCCCAAGGGTCCGCGCCGCCTGCAATACGGTCGTACCGGCCGGCACATGCCCCTGGCGCCCCGAGGGGGTGAAGACAATCTTGATAACGGAGCCGTCTTCAGCCATCGCCGCTGGCCCCGGTCAGGCGCTGCGCCGGCGCCGCGTCTGCCGGCGCTCGCGCCCACCCTCGCCGGCCGCGGCCGGCTCGCGGAACCGCTTGATCCAGTTGCGACATTCAGGGTCATGGCCATTCATCACATTGGCCCCCATGATCCCGGTCATCTCTTCGGAATGGAGCGGGTTCATGATCGCCGAGGTCATGCCGGCGCCGGCCGCCATCGACAGGAAGGCGGCGTTCATGCCATGCCGGTTCGGCAGGCCAAAGGAGATGTTCGACGCGCCGCAGGTGGTGTTCACCTTCAGCTCGCTCCGAAGCCGGATGATCAGATCCAGCGCCGACCTGCCGGCAAGATTGATCGCCCCGACCGGCATGATCAGCGGGTCGACAACCACATCCTCGCGCGGGATCCCGTAATCCTCGGCCCGCTCGACGATCTTCTTCGCCACCTCATAGCGGACATTCGGATCCTCCGAGATACCGGTCTCGTCATTCGAGATCGCGACCACGGCGGCACCATATTTCTTCACCAGCGGCAGAACCACCTCGAGCCGCTCTTCCTCGCCGGTCACCGAATTGACCAGCGCCTTGCCCTTGTAGGCGGCAAGCCCGGATTCCAGCGCGGCGACGATCGAGCTGTCGATGGCAAGCGGCACATCAACCGTGTCCTGGACCAGCCGGATGGATTCGGCGAGGATCGCCGGCTCGTCGGCCATCGGGATGCCGGCATTCACATCCAGCATCGTGGCGCCAGCCTCGACCTGCGCGATGGCATCGGAAATAACGCGGCTATAGTCACCGGCCGCCATTTCCGCGGCCAGCAGCTTGCGCCCGGTCGGGTTGATCCGCTCGCCAATCACACAGAAGGGCGAGTCAAAACCGATCACGACTTCCTGCTTGTCGGACGAAATCACGGTGTTGGTCATCTGTCTTGCTCCTTTGGCGACCGGGCGTTCAGCTCTCGGTCACGTCAAAACCGCCTTTCGGCAAAAGTTCGATCCTGCCCTCGGCGATGGCACCGGCATAGGCGGCGGTGCGCGCGAATCCCCCGAACGGATAATAGTGGAAATGCCGGATCAGGCAGTCCTTGTCGGCCGCCATACCCTCGGCAAGCCCGGCAATCAGCAGATGCGGCGACTGCACCGTCATCAGCTTGGCGACATTCCTGGCCTGTTTGGCGATAAAGCGCATCGACGGGCCGATGCCGGAAATCTGCGCAAAGCGGAACAGCGTCTTGATGGTGGCCGGCCCGGGAATGCCGATGCGGATCGGCAGCCGGTTGCCGGCCGCGCGGGCACGCCTCTCCCAGTCGAGAACGATATCGGCCTCAAAACAGAATTGCGTCTCGATATAGAGATCGAGGCCATCCCGCGCCGCCAGCGCATTCTTCGACGCAAGCGCTTCGGCAACGGCATCATCGGAAATATCGGGACTGCCTTCCGGATGGCCGGCCACGCCGATCTGGCGGATGCCATGTTTCTGGATCAGCCCGGTTTCGAGAACCTGCATCGTTGCCGTGAAATTTCCAACCGGATCATCGACACCGCCGCCGATGCACAGCACCTCCTCGACGCCGCAACGCGTCGTGAAGGCCGCCAGGAGTTCGTCAAGCTGGTCAGCATTCTGCAGCGAGCGTGCCGCCAGATGCGGCACCGGCCGCATCCCGTCATTATGCAGCCTCTCGGCAACCGCAATGGTGTCGCGCGGGTCGCTCCCCGGCAGGAACGTCACATTGACGGTCGTGCCCGGCGCCAGACAGTCACGAAAGCTCTCGATCTTTGTCGCCCCGGTCGGGGTGACCTCGATCGACCAGTCGGTTGCGGCGCTGCGGATAGTCTCGATGCTTGCGGTCATTGCGGTTTCAACCTCGCCGGCGACATCATCGCCTTACCTTGTCCAATGGGCGGCAGCATGGCGATTTCGCCAGCCACAGGATGGCTTGCCGACGCCCCACTCTCTTCCGGATGCGACATGCGACATCCGGCACGTCCTCAGGCAGGCTCCACACCGCCATTTTCGACCAGCATCTTGACCCGCTCGGCCGGATAATCGGCCTCCAGCGCGGCCGCCCGCGCCGCCGCCTCGGCCTCGAGATCATCGCCGCACTCGACCGGTTCACCGCGCCGCCATTCGGCAAGGTAATCATCTGTCGAATCGGCCCCGTCGCGCATCGCCGCCGCATCGATGGCAATGGCAAAGCGGCGATGAAGTTCAATCTTCGCCTGCTCACGCTTGCGGCCACGCCCCCGCTCGGCGATCACCTGGGCCGGAATGTCCCGCCAATAAAGGGTAATCAGCTGTGCCACATTCAGTCTCCCTTAGTGCCAGCCGCGACAAGGTCGGTCACCCAGGGGGTGAACCGGCCAAATCCGGCAAATCGATATTGATAGGCAAGACCCAGCTCGTCAGCCGCCGCCCTCGCCTTGCGCCGCAGCTCCGCATCCTCGGTCTGCGCGATATACAGAACCCGGGTGTAATTGCCGAAATACAGATCGCGAAGCTGTGGATGCCGCCGCAGACCCATGCCCTGCATGATGATACGCTCGAAATGACGGACCATGTAATCGGTGAGGAAGAAGGTGCCGAGCTCGCGCTCCATCTCGTCATCAAAATCAGGCTGCTGGAGATACATCTCGTAGCAATGCGGGCCCGGGATCCGCGGCACATCCTCCGCCTCGAGGAAGGCGTCAATCTCGCCGCCGGTGCCGCAATCACCGTAAACCACGGCCACGCGCCGGCCCTGACGACGAAGCGAGGCCACCTTGCGGCGCAGGCCCGGCACGATCCGTTCGGGATGATTATGCCATGAGGCAGGCAGGCAGGTCAGATCAACCCACCCGTCGGGGAACTGCGCGGTGATGGCCAGGAGTTCGCGCGCCAGCGCACCGCAGGCAATCAGCGTCAGGCCGGGCTCCGGCACCGCCGCCATGCCGCGTTCAGCCGGCAGCAGCTTCTTTGCCACGCTTTGCCGCCACCATCTCCTTGGCTGTTTCAACAGCCACAGCGGCGTCACGGCAATAGGCATCGGCGCCGACCGAATCGGCAAAGGCCTCGTTCAGCGGCGCGCCACCGACAAGAACGATATAGTCATCGCGAATGCCCTTCTCGACCATGGCGTCGATCACAACCTTCATATAGGGCATGGTGGTCGTCAGCAGCGCCGACATGCCGAGAATGTCGGGCTTGTGCTCTTCCAGCGCCTCAAGATAATTCTCGACCGGATTGTTGATGCCGATATCGACAACGTCGAATCCGGCGCCCTCGAGCATCATCGAGACAAGGTTCTTGCCGATATCATGGATGTCGCCCTTGACGGTGCCGATGACCATCGAGCCGACCTTCGGCGCGCCAGTTTCGGCCAGCAGCGGCCGCAGGATCGTCATGCCGGCCTTCATCGCATTGGCCGCCATCAGAACCTCGGGAACGAACAGGATGCCATCGCGGAAATCGATGCCGACAATGGTCATGCCCTCGACAAGCGCCTTCGTCAGGACATCATAGGGGGTCCAGCCACGTTCCAGAAGGATCTGGACGCCTTCACGGATCTCGTCCTGAAGGCCGTCATAGAGATCGTCATGCATCTGCTGGACAAGTTCGTCATCATCCAGTTCGGCCAGGATGATTTCATCATCGTCGGACATGTCACCACTCCCTGATCGTGGCGGCGCCTGTAGCGCCTTATTCGATTCCACCATTGCGACAAGCAGCCACCTGACTGTGGGGCAAGCGCGACCGAATCTGTTACGTTAACGACAATGCTGCCGGAATATAGCCAGTATGGGCTTTATTCCTCGATCTGGTGCCTCGTCATGATCGGCACGCTGATCACGGTGAACACTAGCGAAATGGCTGTTATCCCGAAGACTTTGAAGGTCACCCAGTCATCGGTGCTCATCGTTCGCCAGGCAATCTCGTTGGCCAGCGCGGTGGTCAGGAACATCGCCACCCAGAGCCAGCTGATGGCCCGCCAGCCGGTATCCGACATGCGAAGCTGTGTGCCCATGATGGCGCCAAGCGGGTTGCGGCCGATCAAACGGCCGCCAGCGATGACCGCCGCCAACAGACAGGTCAGCACCGTCGGCTTGATCTTGATGAACAGGTCATTGTCGAAATAGACCGAAAGCCCACCAAAGAAAGCCACGGCGATACAGCCGACAAGGGCCATCATCGACACCCGGCGCTCCAGCATCCAGCCCACCGCGAGCGTTACCACCGTCGTGCCGACAAGCACCTTTACCGCCAGCATGAAGTCAGCGGTCATGTAATTGACGGCAAAAAACACCACCAGCGGCCCGAGATCGAGCAGCAACTTGCGTCCCGGACGTTCGGCAGGCGCGCCTTCGGATTGCGCGGCCGGATTGGCAGGATCATTCTGGTCAGGAACTACCGGGTCACTCACGTCATTGTCTCCGCATCTGTCAGATTATGGGCGTCTCGGGGCTCATGCGGCAAGGCCGGTCGCCATCGCCTCGCAGGCGGCGGCAACCTCCCGGATCAGCGTCCCGCCATCGCGGCGGGCGCGCGCCTCCTCGCCAAGATGGCGGCGCCACAGGCGGGCCCCGCGCTGGCCATGATAGAGGCCGAGCATATGTCGCGTTACGGCATGTAACGGCACCCCTTCAGCAACCTGGCTGTCGGCATAATCCGCCATCCTGTGGGCAACCTCCACCCGCGCGGGTACGGAACCACCATCCATGGCGGCAAGAAGTTCGGCCAGGATCATCGGCGTGCGATAGGCCGCGCGGCCAAGCATGACACCGGCAAAACGCGACCGTTCCCGCAGCGCATCATCCACGCTGTCGAGGCCACCATTGAGAATGATATCGAGATCGCGCCGCCGTTCGGCTAGCCGCGCCGCGCGGTCGTAATCCAGCGGGGGGATATCACGATTTTCCTTCGGGCTAAGGCCGCTCAGCCAGGCCTTGCGGGCATGAAGATAGACCACCCTCACCCCGGCACCGGCCACTGCGTCGATGAAATCATCGAGACCGGCTTCCGGGTCCATGTCATCGATCCCGATCCGGCATTTCACCGTCACCGGCAGGTCGGTGGCGGCCATCATCGCCGCCATGCAGTCGGCCACAAGTGTCGGTTCAGCCATCAGACAGGCACCAAAACGGCCGGATTGCACACGATCCGAGGGGCAGCCGACATTCAGGTTGATCTCGGCATAGCCATAATCCGCGGCGAGGCGGGTCGCCTCGGCAAGCCGCGCCGGATCACTGCCACCAAGCTGCAAGGCAACGCAGACACCTGCCCCGACATCCTGCGGCGCCTGCGCCAGCAGCCGGTCGCGGTCCCCATGGATCACCGCATCGGCGGTCACCATCTCGGTGAACAGCAGCGCGCCGGGCGCGATATGGCGGTGGAAATGCCGGCAATGCCGGTCCGTCCAGTCCATCATCGGTGCCACGCACAGCCGCCGGCCCGGCACCGGGATTTTTGGTGTATCAGACGTCATTCTGCCCTTATACATCATGTGGCGAGATATATCACATGCCGGTGCAGCGCCACCACGGCTAGAGAAACTCAAAGGGGTTGCGCGCCCGCGCGTCCTGAATCGCCAGAACCCAGGCATCCGGGTCGATCTCCATCTCTCGCTGCAACCTCGTTTCCACCACCTCGCCACTGGCCCAGCCATCATGCCCGGGCCCTGCGACCACCGGCCGCCAGCCATAGCTGCCGTCAAACTCGAGCACCCGTGCCAGCAGGCGATGCCGACCACCAAGATCATCGATATGGACAAGGATCGCGCCGGCCTCGGCATTACCGCGCCGCAGCACCACACAGTCGATCAGCTCGCCACTGGCGATGCGCAGGGCGGCCCCGACCAGCATCTCGGTCTTCATCCGTGCCATCATGGCCCTGTCAGCATACTAGAAATCGCTGCAACGACCTTTCTGTTCCCAGTCGCCATAGCGCGTTGGCTCGGGCCCCTTTGGCCCGTTTATTTCGGCCGGTGTCATTTCGGCCGGTGTCATTTCAGCCGGTGTCATTTTGGCCGGTGTCATTTTGGCCGGCGCATCCGAAGAAGGCGCGGCTGGTTGCGACGTGGATTCATCCGCCCCGATATGGGTGTCTGTCTTGTCAGTGTCCATGAAAATCTATATGCCCCGTGACATGTGTAAAAACAAGTCGAGCCACCCGGCCACGTCATCTTCATCTCGCAAACAATCCCGCCAGCCGGCCAAGAGCGGCCTTGTCAGCCGCCTTGCTGCCTTCAACGCGCTGAAGGATGTGTCCGGTGGCCGGCATCTCGATGAGGCGATGCGGCATGCCGGCGATCTGGCACAGCGCGACCGCGGTTTCGTCCGCCTTCTCGTCACGACAGTCCTTCGCCGTCATGGGCAGATCGACCGGATCCTCGGCGACATCATGACAGAACGCCCGGCCGGGCGCACCCGCGACGCCATCGAGATATTGCGCCTTGGCGCGGCACAGCTGCTGTTTCTTGAGACCGGCGCCCATGCCGCTGTCGACAGCACCGTTGATCTGATGCGCGCCGCCGGCTTCCACCGCATGACCGGGCTGGCCAATGCGGTAATGCGCCGACTGTCGCGCGACGGGGCGGCAATGCTTGCGGCGACCGATCCGCAAGACAATCTGCCGGACTGGATCCGACAGAACTGGACCCACCACTGGGGAGATGAGCGGACACGCCGGACCATGGAACTTGCGATGATGCCACCACCGCTGGACATCACACCGGCGCGCGATCCCGCCGGCTGGGCGGCGCGCCTTGACGGTGTTCTGGTCGATGACCAGACGATCCGCCGTGATTTCGACGGTGACCCGACAAAGCTTGAAGGGTTCGAGGATGGTGCCTGGTGGGTTCAGGATGCCGCCGCCGCCCTGCCGGCGCGGCTGTTCGGCGATCTTGCCGGGCGGCGCGTGATTGATCTGTGCGCGGCCCCGGGCGGCAAGACAGCACAGCTGATCGCCGCCGGCGCGCATGTAACCGCCATTGACACATCCGAACGCCGCCTCGGGATCCTGCGACGAAACCTGCAGCGCCTTGGCATGTCGGCAGAGCTTGTAAAGATCGATGGACGACGCTATCGACCCGAAACGGCAGTCGACGCGGTGCTGATCGACGCCCCCTGTTCGGCCACCGGAACGCTGCGCCGCCGACCCGATGTGCCGCACCATCGCTCACCCGCCGACATTGAAACGCTGGCGAAAACGCAAGGTGAACTCCTTGCCGCCGCCGCCGAATGGCTGGCACCGGGCGGTTGCCTTATTTACGCCACCTGCTCGCTACAGCATGAAGAAGGAGAAGCCATCATCGACGCGTTTCTGCGCCGGCCGGGCAACCGGTTGACCATCGATCCTGTCACAGTGGCGGACGCCGGATTGTTCGCAGCAGCACTGACCGACGCCGGAACGCTCCGGATCGTGCCGGCCGATTTCATGTCTCTTGGCGGCGTTGACGGATTCTACATCGCGCGCCTGAAATCAGGTCATGGCTGAGATTTTTGTGATGAGCAAAGGGCTGGAAGGTAGTTGATGGCGGGGCGTGAGGACGGTCAATCAGCGGCGATCCTGCCCATGCGGCTGTCGGGTCTTGAAAAGCTGTTTCGCCAGAGCGGATTGTTCCGGTGGCAGTTGCGCGGTGCACCGCGAAGCCAGATGCGCGCCGGCCTGCAGGACCCGTGGCGCGGCGATCCACAGGCTGGCACCCGGGTGGTGGCCGGGCAGATCGTGCCAACCCGGGACAATGAGGAGGACGCGCGATTTACCTGGCTGTGCGACCTTCGCGCCGAGGGCGGTGATACCGCCCGGATCAAGGCGCGGGAACTGATCGCCCGCTGGATATCGGACAATCAGGACTGGCGGCTCCCCGCCTGGCGGCCTGACATCATGGGACACAGGCTGGCGCGGCTGGCGCTGAATTTCGGCTGGTACGGCGTTTCGGCGGATGAGGAATTCCAGCGTTTGCTTGCCGGGTCCGTCGAGATGCAAATTCGCTGCCTTGCCATTGACTGGCGACGGATGCGCAGCCTCGACGACCAGATCGGGGCGTTGCGCGGTCTGGCGCTTGCCGAGGCCGCGATGGGTGCCGATGCCGCGCGGCTTGATGCGCTGCTGGATATTCTGATGCCGAAACTCAGCGCCGTTATCCTTCCCGATGGCGGTCATGTCAGCCGCATGCCGGACCGGCATGTCCTGATGTTGCGCCTGCTTGTCGAAATTCGCATGGCGACAAGCCTTGCCGGGGCCGACGGGGCCACACTCGCCGACATGATCGAGAGGATGGGCGGGCTTGTCCGGATGTGGCGGCATGGCGACGGGCGTCTGGCCCATTTCAACGGCGCGGGCGGATTGCGGGCCGATCTTGTCGAAGAGACCCTTGCGCGATCCGCAACCCGCAACAAGACCATGCAGCAGGCCCCCTATAGCGGGTTCCTGCGGATCGGCAGCGGCCGCACCGTGGTGATCATGGATGCCGGCGCACCTGTCAGCTTCGCCGACGGCACCGTCACCGGCCTTGGCACACTCGGCTTCGAGATGAGCGTTGGCCCGACCCAGCTGATCGTCAATTCGGGCCAGATGATGCGTGATCCGACCCTGCGCCGGGTTATGTGCTCGACGGCGGCGCATTCGACGGTCGGCCTCGACAACCAGAATTCATCACGGCTTCAGGACGACCGCATTGCCGCGGTATCGGGTGTCGAGGTGGGAGAGGCAGAGGTTGGCGAGACGCAGGCAGGCCTTCTTGCCGTCGCCTCGCATGACGGTTTCGAGACGTCGCACGGCATTCTGCATCGCCGCAAACTGTATCTGCGGACCGGCGGGGCCAATCTTCGCGGCGCGGACACGCTTGAATATACCGGCGCGCCGGGTGAGATCCCGAACCTCGCTTTTGTCCGCTTTCATCTTCACCCGCGGGTCACCGCGGCACCGCTTGCCAACGGCACGGTGCTGATGAAAATACGTGGCAGCCGGGTGGGGTGGACCTTCAAGGCATCGGGCGGGGCTGTCGAGGTCGAAAATTCGGTCTATTTCGAGGATGGTCTGCGCCAGGCAAGCCAGCAGATCGTTGTCAAGGCGGTGGTCAGCGACATCCGCACCACCGGCTCGCACGAGATCAAATGGGCCTTCACACGAAGCTCGCAGTAAATTTATCGTCATGGCGCCGCTTCGCATTGCCATCGACGTAAGCCTTTGCCATAAGGCAGGCGAGATTTCAGCAGCCACCGGAGCCACCGCAGCATGACATCACGGCGAGCCCTTCTATCCGTTTCCGACAAGACCGGTCTCATCCCGTTCGCCACCAGCCTTGCCGCACATGGGTTCGAAATCCTGTCGACCGGCGGCACCGCGACCACGCTTCGCCACGCCGGGCTGGCGGTCACCGATGTTGCCGATATCACCGGCTTCCCCGAGATCATGGACGGGCGGGTCAAGACGCTGCATCCGAACATCCATGGCGGGTTGCTGGCCCGCCGGGACAATGATTCGCATCTTGCCGCAATGCGGGACCAGGGCATTGCCGGGATCGATCTGCTGGCGGTCAACCTCTATCCGTTTGAACAGCAGCGCGCGAACACCGACGATTTCGCCACCCTTGTCGAGTATATCGATATTGGTGGCCCGGCGATGCTTCGCGCCGCGGCGAAGAACCATGAATTCGTGACCGTGCTTTGCGATCCGGCGGATTATGATGCCGTCATCGCCGAGCTGGCCGGCTCCGGCGATGTCAGCCAGACGACCCGGCGCCGCCTTGCCGGCCGCGTTTTTGCGCGCACCGCAACCTATGACCGCGCCATCGCCGACTGGATGGCCAGCGCCGGGGCGGATGGCGGATTCAGCGAGACGATGACACTTGCCGGCCAGCGCATTCAGGAACTGCGCTATGGCGAAAACCCGCATCAGAAGGCGGCGCTCTATGCCGCCGGTCCGGCGCGCCCCGGCGTGGCGAACGCCGCACAGATCCAAGGCAAGCCGCTGTCCTACAACAATCTGAATGATACGGACGCCGCCTTCGAGCTTGCTGCCGAATTCACCGAGCCGACCATCGCCATCATCAAGCACGCCAATCCTTGCGGCGTTGCCTCGGCAGAATCGCTTGGCGATGCCTGGGATGCAGCGCTTGCGGCCGACCCGGTCAGCGCCTTTGGCGGCATCGTCGCCGCCAACAGGCGGCTTGATGAAGCGACAGCGCGCAAGATCACCGGCATCTTCATCGAGGTCGTGATCGCTCCCGCGGCAGATGATGCGGCGCGTGCGATCCTTGCGGAAAAACCGAACCTGCGTCTTCTCACGACCGGCGCCATGCCTGACACCGCCAACGGCGGGGTGAAGATCAAATCGGTCAGTGGCGGCTTCCTTGCACAGTCGCGCGACAGTGGCATGGTCAACATCGACGACCTGCGGATTGTCACCAGGGCGCAACCCGATGCAGCTCAGCTCGATGATCTGATGTTTGCCTGGCGGGTGGTCAAGCATGTCAAATCCAACGCCATCGTCTTTGCGCGTGACCGCTGCACGGTCGGGGTTGGTGCCGGCCAGATGAGCCGAGTCGATTCGGCCCGCATCGCCGCGCACAAGGCACGTGACACAGCGGCCCATCATGGCTGGGATGCGCCGCGAACGATCGGCTCGGTGGCCGCTTCGGATGCGTTCTTCCCGTTTGCAGACGGTCTGGCGGCGCTGATCGAGGCCGGCGCCACGGCGGTGATCCAGCCTGGCGGCTCGAAGGCCGATGAAACGGTAATCGCCGCCGCCAACGAGGCCGGAATCGTCATGGCCCTGACCGGCATGCGCCATTTCAACCACTGATCCCTGTTTGACAGACCCGGCTGACGGACGCCGTTCTGTTGACGCCGGCCGGTCGCCCCAGCTCTTCAGGATTGCCGACGTGCCACCATCCAGACCTTGCGCATCAGCGTTGGCAGGCTTGCCGGGCGAACCTTTTGCCAGGTCTCGGGCGGCCCAGCACCGTCATATCTGGCGACCGCCACATCCATGCTTAGCGAGAAATGCGTGAAGATATGGCTGACGCTGTCCCCGGCCATCCGCCAGTCGGCCTCGAAGGGGGCGTTGGCAAACGGATTTTCAGGATCATAGGCACCGTCATCGGGGGTCCATCCGGCTGACGGGAAGGCCAACATGCCACCAAGCATGCCCCGTTCAGGACGCGATACCATGAAGGCCCGCCCCTGGCTGTCAGTGGCGACAAAGGCGATGCCGCGGCGTTCCGGCCTGGTCTTTTTCGGCGCTTTCACCGGCCAGGCCTCGGGCGTGCCGGCGCGGCGCGCGGCGCATCCCCCGGCAAGCGGACAGGCCTCGCAGCCGGGATTGCGCGGCGTGCAGACAGCATTGGCAAAATCCATCAGCGCCTGCGGGAAGTCCGACGGGCGTTCGGGCGGCAGAATTTCGTCATACCGGCCGCCGATCTCGGCCTTCGCGGCGGGAAGCGGCGTCGTGATCACGAAATAACGCGCCAGCACCCGTTCAATATTGCCATCCACAACCGTGCTGCGGCGTCCAAAGGCGATGGCGGCAATGGCACCGGCCGTATAGGGGCCGATCCCGGGAAGCCGGCGCAAGCCGGCGACATCATCGGGAAAGCTGCCCTGATGTTCGGCACAGACAATGCCGGCGGCGCGGTGCAGATTGCGCGCCCGCGCGTAATAGCCGAGCCCGGCCCAGGCGGCCATCACATCATCCTGCCCGGCGGCGGCCAGATCGCAGATTTCGGGCCAGCGCCGCGTGAAATCCAGAAAATAGGGGATCACCGTCGCGACCACCGTCTGCTGCAGCATGATTTCAGACAGCCACACATGGTAGGCTGGCGCCAGATCCGGCCAGCGATGCCGCCAGGGCAGGCTGCGGCCATGCCGGTCATACCAGTCGAAAATGGCTGTGGCGGGAAAAGTCGGGCTGGTCATGGCGACGAGACTTGCATAGCCTCCCGGCCCGTTCAATCACCAGTCGGCATCACATCGGCATCACAATGGTCGCACCCGCATGTCTGTGCTACGCTCCGCCTCAGACCCGCCGCCAGCACCGGACAGCCGCAGATGACAGCCGACCGCCGCCACCGCATGACACGCCTTTCAAGACTCGTTGACGGCATGGTGGCGCCAAGCGTGCGCGAACGCGGCTTCGTGATCAGCCGGCTTGTCTCGAACTGGCGCCAGATCGCCGGTGACATGGCGGCATGGAGTCGCCCCACGCAACTCAATCTGTCGCGCCGCGGTGGCGGCACCCTGAAAGTCGCGATCACCAGCGGTTACGGGCCGATCGCGCTGCAGATGAAACAACCTGTCATCGACCGGGTGAACGCAAATTTCGGCTATGGCGCGGTTGCCGATATCGTGTTCGTGCAGACGCTTGCCCCGCAACCGTCACGTCCCGAAACTCCGGCAGGCGATAACCCGGCCGCACCCGCCCCCCTCGCCGAATCCATCTGGGAACTCGATGCCAGGCTCGAGCGCGTCAAATCACCTGAGCTCCGCGCCGCGCTGCGCCGCCTTGGCTGGACTGAACGCGACTGACCACGGCGCCAAAACCGGTATTATCAGGTGTGAATCTGCATTGCCCACCGCCCGGGGTTTGGCTATTGTGGCGCGATGAAACAGACCAGCCTCAAATTGCCTGCCATGCCGCGCCGCCGCTTTGTTGCGACAGGCGTCGGCGCAACAACCCTCCTCGCCATGGTGCCTTGTGCGCTGGCCGGCGATGATCTGCTGGAACATGCCCTGTCACCGCGTACGATCGGTAGCAAGGACGCGCCGATCCGGGTGGCTGAATATTACTCGATGACCTGCGGACATTGCGCCGATTTCCACAACAACACCTTTCCCAAGGTGAAAGCCAAGCTGATCGATGAGGGGATTGTCCGGTTCGAAATGCGCCCGTTCCCGCTCGACGGTCTGGCGTTGCGCGCGCACGCCCTTGTCCGCGCCGTGCCGGAGACAAAATTCTTCCCTCTGGTAAAGATGCTTCTGGCCAAGCAGCCGGTCTGGGTGCGTGCCACCGATCCGGTCGCCGAATTGCAGAAAATGGCGCGGCTGGCTGGTGTCAGCGAGGATGAATTCAACGGCATCATGCGCAACCGGCCATTGCTGGAAGGCATTGTCGATCTGCGCCAGAAGGGCATGGATGACTGGAAGATCAGTTCGACACCCTCCTTTGTCGTGAATGATGATCTGTTGATTTCCGGCAACAGGGATTATGAAGAATTTGCCGAGCAACTCAGCGCCTTTGGTGCGTGAGGGGCATTTGACCACTTTGCCTGAAATTTGTTTCATGACCGGGGCTGGTAGCCGTCAGTGATTTTCAAAACCCTGAAGATGACCGGTTTCAAGTCCTTTGCCGACGCGGCAGAGGTCGAGATCGAATCGGGCATGACCGGCATTGTCGGCCCGAATGGCTGCGGCAAATCCAATATTGTCGAGGGTCTGCGCTGGGTGATGGGCGAAAGCAACGCCCGCCAGATGCGCGGCGCGGAAATGGACGATGTGATCTTTTCCGGCACCGAACAACGCCCGGCGCGCAATCTTGCCGAGATCACGCTGCAGCTCGACAACAGCAACCGCAGCGCGCCAAGCGAGTTCAACAACGAGGACGAGCTGGAGATCACCCGCAAGATCGAACGCGGCAAGGGAAGCAGCTATTTCGTCAATGCCAAGCCGGCACGGGCCAAGGATGTACAGCTTCTGTTCGCCGATTCGGCCACCGGCGCGCGGTCCTCGGGGATCGTCTCGCAGGGGCGCATCGGTGCCATTGTCGGCGCCCGCCCGACAGACCGTCGCGCACTGCTTGAGGAAGCCGCCAATATCCGCGGCCTGCACGCCCGCCGCCATGAGGCCGAATTGCGGCTTCGCGGCGCCGAGACAAATCTGGAGCGGCTCGATGATGTCATCGCCGGGCTTGTCGAACAGCGTGACTCGCTTCGCAAGCAGGCCCGTCAGGCGGCACGCTACCGCTCTGTCGCCGACCGGATTCGGAAAGCCGAGGCGCAGCTTCTTCTGGCCCGCTGGCATGCCGCGGAATCAGCCCGCACGGACGCCGGCGCCGCCATGACAGCGGCACAGGCCGCCACTGCCGAACTGACCGCCGCCGCCGCCGCCTGCGCGACGCTCCGCACCGAACGTGCCGCCGCCCTGCCGTCATTGCGCGAGGCCGAGGTGGCGCGCGCGGCGGAATATCAGCGCCTGGCCATTACCCGGGACGAGCTTGACCGTGAAGAAGCGCGGATTCGCGACGCCATCGAGCGCGGCGCGCGTCAACAGGACCAGATGCGCGAGGATATAGCGCGCGAGACCGGCCTTCGCAGCGATGCCGATGAGGCGATGGTCCGGCTTGATGCCGAAGCCACCGCCCTGCGGACGCAGATTGATGATGCCGCGCCGCAGCGTGACGAGGCGGAACAGAACCTGGCGAGCATCCGCGCACAGGCTGACGGGGCAGAGGCCGAGCTTGCCGATGCCGCCGCGCAGGTCCGTGCCGCCGCCGCAACGCGCGAGGCACTTGCGACAAGAATCAGCGATCTGGAAGGCCGGCTTGCCGCGGCCGCCGAGGCGCTTGCCGCCATCTCGCTGGAATCGCTCGAGGAGGAAGCCAGCCTGACGCAGGCTGATTTCACCGCCGCAGGCGAGGCCGCCGAGGCTGCGCGCCAGCAGCAGGATACCGCTGAAACAGCCTTTGCCGAAGCGCAGGCCGCCGCCGAGGCTACCCTTTCGGCGCGGCGCGACGCCGCCACGGTGACAGCGCGCCTGCAGGCGGAAATCGATGCACTCAGCTATCTGCTGACCGGCCCGGATGGCAGCGCCGATACGCCGGTCCTCGACAGCCTGGCTGTCAGCGACGGCATGGAAAAGGCACTGACATCATATCTTGCCGAGGAACTGGCCGCGCCGGCGGGAACCGGCGAGACAGCTTATTGGCGCGGCGGCGGCGACGCCGCGGCATTGACGCCGCCCGAAGGCAGCACGCCGCTGGCTGATTTTGTCAGCGGCGCCCCTGAACTGGCGACGACACTTGCCGGGGTCGGCATTGTCGACAGCGCGTCGGAAGCGCAGGTCATGCAACCGTCATTGCGACCGGGCCAAGCGGTGACAACCCGCGAGGGCGGGCTCTGGCGATGGGACGGTTTCGTGCGTCGCAGCGCCGCCCAGGACAGCAGCGCCGAACGGATCCGCCAGCGCCAACGGCTGGAAACGCTGCAGGACGAGCTCGCATCCGCTACAGCCGCCGAGGCCGGACAGGCCGACGCTGCCGCCACCGCCGAAGAGGGGCTTCGCACCGCTCGGGAGTCTTTGGCCGCACAGCGCGTAGCCACCGACAGCGCCGAGGCGGCCAGAGCCACCGCGCGCCAGAAAGAGGAAAGTGCCGGGCTGCGGCTGGACACGGCACGCCAGCGCGCCATCGAGCTCGACGAGGCCACCACCGGCATGCGCGCCGACCTTGCCACCGCCAATGAGGAGGCAGCAAGGCTTGGCGACGATGCGGCACTGGCACTGGCCGAGACCGAAGCGCGGCGGAAAGCCGAAACTGTACGCGGCTTGCTGGCCGAAGCGATGCAGGCCGAATCCCGACTTGCCGAAACATTGCGCGCGGCGCGTGACCGGCTTGCCAGCTGCCAACAGGAATCGGCGCAGTGGCAACAGCGTCAGGCCGGCGCCTCGTCACGCGTGGAACAGATGCAGACCCGCCTTGCCGAGGCAGAGGCCGAGCAGGCGCGGCTGGCCGCCATGCCGGACGATATCACCGCGCGGCGTCATGAAATGGGCGACCGGCTGGAAGCCGCCGAGGCCGAGCGCCAGGCGGCTGGCGACGCGTTGCATCTTGCCGAAACCGCGCTTGCCGAGGCCGAGGCCGCGCAGCGCAGCGCTGATGCCGCGCTGGCCGAAAGCCGCGAGCAGCTGATCCGCGCCGAGGGTATGCGTGAGCGCGCCGAGGAAAGCCGGCGCGTGATCCTGGAGCTGATCAGAGAGAAGCTGAGCTGCACGCCGGACGGGCTTCCGGAACTTGCCGAGGCCGAGGATGCGGCCGCGCTTCCCGAGCTTGGCGTTCTGGAGGAGCGGGTGCAGCGTCTGGTCCGCGAGCGCGACAATATCGGGCCGGTCAATCTTCGTGCCGAAACCGAAATGGCCGAGGTGGCCGCGCGGATCGAATCGATGGAGGCCGAGGCCGAGGATCTCGTCGCCGCCATCGAAAAGCTTCGCGCCGCCATTTCGAAACTCAACCGGCAGGGCCGCGAGCAGCTTCTTGGCAGCTTTGCCGAGGTCAATGCGCATTTCAAGGACCTGTTCAAGATCCTGTTTGGCGGCGGCACGGCGGAACTTCAGCTGACCGATTCCGATGACCCTCTTGAGGCCGGCCTTGAAATTCTGGCGCAGCCGCCAGGCAAGCGCTTGCAGTCTCTGTCGCTGCTGTCGGGCGGTGAGCAGGCACTGACCGCGCTGGCGATCATCTTTGCCGTGTTCCTGACCAACCCGGCGCCAATCTGCGTCCTTGACGAGGTTGATGCGCCGCTTGATGACACGAATGTCACCAGATTCTGCGACCTGCTGCGTGAAATCACCAACAAGACAAGCACGCGGTTCCTGGTCATCACGCACCACCGGATGACGATGGCAAGGATGGACAGGCTGTTCGGCGTGACGATGGAACAGCGCGGCATCTCAAAGCTTGTTTCAGTGGATTTGCAGACGGCCGAGCGAATCCGCGACGCGGCCGTGGCCTGATCCCGGGCATGCCCGCGCCGGGGCCAGTTTCCCACCTGCCCAAACCCGCGGATTGGCTGGCAAAATCACAGCTGATTGAAAGCTTGACAAATATCGAGCCGCACCCCTATTTTGTGCGCGATTTCGGGTACCGAAGGTTGCCGCCCTGTGCAGTGACATTCGGGTCCGGTCAAATGGACATCAACCGCACGGGATGAGCAACGGCACACCGTATTTTGTCTTCTGGCCCAAGGGCGTGACATCGGGTTTCGGTGTTGGCTCCGGTCACATTCGGCCTCTCTGACAACACTGACATGAACGATCATGAACGGCACCGCGGCAAAGACCGCCTGCAGGATATAGACCGCCGGATCGACCGCATGCAGGAAGACAGGGCCGAGAAGGCGCGTGGGCCGGATCGTCACGGGTTGCCCGCCGGGGCAGGCGCCATTCTGGCGCGGGTTGCGACAGAACTTGTCGCTGGCGTGATCGTCGGAACGTTCATTGGCTGGGTGCTGGATCGCTGGTTTGGAACATCACCGCTGTTCCTGGTGTTGCTGTTCTTTCTTGGTGCCGCTGCCGGAATGCTGAATGTGTGGCGGATGGTGTCGGGACGCGGCATGGCCGCCGGGTATTTTGACGAGCATCGGCGCGACGCCGACGGCGAGGACAAGCAGGACGGCGACTAGCCGTTGGTGAAGAGAGGACAACCGACCCATGGCTTCTGAGGGCATGCATTCCCCGGTTGAACAGTTCGAGATCAGGTCGATTGTCGATTTGAGCGCCGGCGGCTACGACATCTCCTTTACGAATTCCAGCCTGTTCATGCTGCTGGCGATGGTGGTCGGTGGCGGCTTCCTGTTCAGCGCGATGCGCAACCGCGAACTGGTCCCCGGACGGATGCAGGGCGCGGCCGAGATGATGTATGAATTCGTTGCCGATATGGTGCGTAGCAATGTCGGCAATGATGGCCGGGCCTATTTCCCGTTCGTCTTTACGCTGTTCGTGTTCCTGTTGTTCGGCAACATGCTGGGGCTGATCCCCTATTCCTACACCTTCACCTCACAGATCATCGTGACCTTCGCGATGGCCGGCTTCATCTTCCTCGCCGTGACGCTGATCGGCCTGTTCAAGCACGGCCTGCATTTCTTCAGCTTCTTCGTGCCACAGGGGGCACCAAAAGTGCTGATCCCGTTCCTGATCGTGATCGAGGTGATTTCCTATTTTGTGCGACCGGTCAGCCTGTCTGTCCGGCTGTTCGCCAATATGCTGGCGGGTCACACCATGCTGAAGGTGTTCGCCGGCCTTGCGGTGATGATCTCCGGCGCTGGCGGCATCGCGATGACCGGCTCGTTGCTGCCGTTTCTGGCGCTTGTCGGCCTGACCGGTCTGGAGGTGCTGGTGGCGGCGCTGCAGGCCTATGTATTCACCATCCTGACATGTATGTATCTGAATGACGCGCTGCATCTGCACTAGGCACAGCGTGGCGTAACGTTGACCGCTGACGTTCAAAAGCGGCCTTTGAAGACAAGACTGACCAAGACAACATTGAACTGATTTCAAAACCTACGGAAGGACTAGGAAAATGGAAGTAGAAGCTGCAAAAATGATCGGTGCCGGCCTGGCCGTGATCGCTCTTGCCGGCGTGGGTGTCGGTATCGGCAACATCTTCTCCGCTCTTGTGACTTCGATTGCCCGCAATCCTGCAGCCCGCGGCGAAGTGTTCGGCATCGGCATTCTGGGCTTCGCCCTGACTGAAGCTATCGCGCTGTTCGCGCTGGTTGTTGCGCTGCTGCTTCTGTTCGCCCTCTAGGCCGGTTTACCGGCCCGAATGTGGCCCCGCTGTCGGGATGCGTCCCGGCACGGGTGCCCGTCAAGGAGACTGGCATGAGAAGAGTGCACGCATGGGCCACGACGGCCTCGGTGGCGGTGATGGCGACAGCCACGTCGGCCGCTTATGCGGCCGGTGGCGAAGCCGGGCTTCCACAGCTGAAGGTTGGCACCTGGCCATCACAGCTGTTCTGGCTCGTTGTCATTTTCGGACTTGGATACGTCTTTATGGCGCGGGTGGTGACACCCCGCATCGGGTCTGTTCTTGAGGAGCGCCGCACACGGCTCGACGAAGACCTGACCCGTGCCCGCGAGGCCAGCGCCGAGGCGGCGCAGACACGCGCCGACTATGAAGCGAGCCTTGACGAGGCGCGTAACGAAGCCGCCGAATTCGCGCGCAACGCCGCGAACGAGGCACAGGCAAAGGCCGACGCCACCGAGAAAAAGGCCGCCAAGAAGATGGCGACCAGGATCGGAAAGGCGGAAACCGCGCTGGCCGAGGCACGCGCCGAGGCGGAAAGCAATCTGACAGCTATCGCGACCGAGGCCGCCATTGAAGCGGCGACACAGGTGGCCGGCGTCAAACCGACAAAGGCACAGGCCGACAAGGCCGTGAAAGCGGCGGCCAAGACTCTGGTCGCGCAAGGAGTTGGCTGATGGAAGGCATCGTCATGGAATCCGTCTGGGTAGCCGTCGGCTTTGTTGTCTTCATCGCGCTCGTCTGGAAAAAGGCGGGTGCCGCCCTGTCCGGCATGCTTGATGAACGCTCGGCGAAGATTCGCACCGAGCTTGACGAGGCGCGCGCGCTTCGTGAAGAGGCGCTTGACGAACTGCATCAGTTCCAGCGTCTGCATCGCGAGGCTGCCGAGGAAGCCAAGGCCATTCTGAAAACGGCCGAGGCCACCGCCGAGCGGATCCGCGAAAACGCCGAAAAGGCCGCCGAAGAAACGGTCAAGCGTCGCGAGCAGCAGGCGACCGCCAAGATCAAGGCCGCCGAGGCAGCGATTGTGACCGAGCTTCGCGAGAGGGCCGCCACGCTGGCCATCGCCTCGGCCGCGCAGATCATTACCTCAAAGCTGGATGACAAGGCCGGGCTGGCGCTGATCGACGACTCTGCCGCCGAAATCGAGAAGCTGAACTAGGCCACCGCTTCCACGCCAGGCAAAATTCGGGGGCACGCCACCGGTGTGCCCCTTTTTCGTGCCGGAACGTCTTGACTGGAACGTCTTGTTATTGAGGCGGTCTAGAGTCCCGGCACCAGGCTGATGATCAGTCGCTGGCCGTCAGTGACGGTGACTTCGTGCTCAACAACAGGATACATGGTCTGCTGTCCCTTGCGGAAGCCGGCCTTGTATCTGATCGGCGGCGGGCTGCTGACAATCTTGTCTCCTTCGGCGACAAGGCTGACGACGTTGATCTGCGCGACGCCCGCCGGATATTTCTCAGCCCCAAGACGCTTAATCTTAAGGCCAATCGACAAGTCCATCGAGACGCCATTCTCGCCCACCTGCTCGCAACGGGCGCGAACACCGTTCAGGCGCGCATTGACAATCTCGCCGGTGTCATCAATCCGCATGAACGCCTCCGCTCCCGCTTCCGGTGCCGTCAGTTCGGGACATTTCACATATTCCGGATCGCCTGCACATGCCGCCAGCAATGCTGCCGTGACGAGGAGCGGGGATATGGCGAACAGGGGGTTTCGGATGCGACGTTTCATGGCGGCATCCTAACTTCTTTTTCCGACAACAGCAATTGACCTATGACGCGTTATCGCGCAAGAACAAGCGCATGGACACGACCCGTTTGCAGGACCGTAAATTTTTACATCTGGCGGCACCGCGAGGCTTTTGCGCGGGAGTCGACCGTGCGGTCCGGATCGTCGAGGTGGCGCTGGAAAAATTCGGCGCGCCAGTCTATGTCCGCCACGAGATCGTTCACAACCGCACCGTTGTCGACGGCCTTGCCGCCAAGGGGGCCATCTTCGTTGAGGAGCTTGACGAGGTGCCGGAAGGCGCGCCCGTCGTGTTTTCGGCGCATGGCGTCGCCCGCGCGGTTGTCGAGGAGGCGGATCAACGCAAGATGATTGCCATTGACGCCACCTGCCCGCTTGTCACCAAGGTGCATGTCGAGGCGCGCCGACATGCCGGCCAGAAACGGCACATTCTTCTGATCGGCCATGCTGGCCACCCCGAGGTCGAAGGCACGATGGGCCAGGTCGAGCCTGGTGAGATGACGCTGGTCGAGACTGCCGCGGATGCCCGCACCGTCACGCCGCCGCCCGATGCTGATCTTGCCTTTGCGACCCAGACCACGCTGTCGGTGGATGACACGGCGGACATCATCTCGATCCTCCAGTTTCGCTTCCCCGAGATCACCGGCCCGCGCGGCGAGGATATCTGCTATGCCACCACGAACCGACAGAATGCGGTGAAGCAGATTGCCTCGAAATGCGACATCATGCTGGTGGTCGGGGCCGAGAATTCCTCCAATTCGCAGCGGTTGGTCGAGGTGGCGCTACGCGCTGGCGCGGCCAGCGGCAGGCTTGTCGATGATTGCCGGGCGATAGACTGGGCGGAGATCGACGCGGCGACGCATATCGGGCTGTCTGCCGGTGCCTCGGCACCGGAAAGCCTGATCATGGAGATCATCGACAAGATGCGCGCCCGCTATGACCTGCAACTCGACGAGGACGCGCTGGTCGAGGAAAACCTCACCTTCAAGCTTCCCGCCATTCTGACCGGCGGGGCCTAGTCGCTTCATGGCGGTCTATACGAATGTTGATGATGCGGCGCTTGCCAGCTTTCTCGAGGCCTATGACCTCGGCACCGTGCTCAGCTTGGCCGGCATCGCCGAGGGAGTCGAGAATTCCAACTATCTGTTGCGAACCGACCGCGCGCATTACATCCTGACGCTTTATGAGAAGCGGGTGGAGCGCGCAGACCTGCCTTTCTTCATCGAGGTGATGGAGGTTCTGGCAAAGTCAGGGCTGAACTGCCCGCTGCCGGTGCCGGCCCGTGACGGCTCGATCCTGCAGGAGCTTGCCGGACGGCCATGCGCCGTGTTCACCTTTCTGGACGGCACCTGGAGCCGCTTTCCGAACCGTGAGAAATGCGCCGAACTGGGCCGGACGCTGGCGCATATGCATCTGAACTGCGCGCCGGTCACGCGCCGCCGGCCAAACGCCCTGGGACCAGAGGCCTGGCGGCCGCTTCTCGACTCCATCGGCGACAGGGCGGAGGTGCTTGGCGAAGGCATGAAGGATGCCATCAGGGACCGTCTTGACACCATACTTGACGGCTGGCCGAGCGGATTGCCGACCGGTGTGATCCATGCCGACCTGTTTCCGAACAATGTGCTGTTCATCGGCGACAGGCTGACCGGTGTGATCGATTTCTATTTCGCCTGTGACGACATTCTTGCCTATGACCTCGGCATTTGCATGAATAGCTGGTGTTTCGAGTCCGATGGCAGTTTCAACCTGACGAAATCACGCGCCATGCTGAAGGGATATCAGTCTGTACGCTCCCTCGGCGAGGCCGAGATCGAGGCGATTCCCATCCTCGCCGCCGGCTCGGCGATGCGCTTTTTCCTGACCCGTCTCTATGACTGGATCCACACGCCGGCCGACGCGCTGGTCAGCCCCAAGGACCCGATGGAATATTGGGGCATCCTGCGCTTCCACCAGTCGGTGTCCGGAACAGCAGCATATGGTATTGGACTCTAGGACTGACGGCATGGCGAACCGGGTGACACTCCATACTGACGGATCATGCCTCAACAACCCCGGCCCCGGCGGCTGGGCGGCGGTCCTGCAATGGCGCGACGAGGAGCGTGAACTCAGCGGCGCCATGCCCGATACGACGAACAACCGCATGGAACTTCAGGCCGCCATCGAGGGGTTGAACGCGCTGAAGCGCCCGATGGAAATCGATCTTCACACCGACAGCAAATATGTCATGCAGGGCGTGACCGACTGGATGCCGCGCTGGAAGGCCAACGGATGGCGCACCGCTGCGAAGAAGCCGGTGATGAATCAGGATCTGTGGCAGGAACTAGATACGGCGCTGCAACGGCACCGGGTCACATGGCACTGGGTCAAGGGGCATGCCGGCAATGCGTTGAACGAGCGGTGCGACCTGCTGGCCCGCGCCGCCGCCACCGAACTTGCCGCCACCGAAGGGTTTGCCGGCAGCAACGACTAGAGCTGCGTCAGCACATGCGCCGGGCTGGACACCTCATAGGCGCCAACCTCTTCCATCATGATCCCGGTGAGAACACCGTCATCAATGATCATCGCGCAACGCGTCGCGCGCTCGCCAAGGATGGCTCCCATATGAACCGCAATCCCCAATGCGCGGGAAAATTCGGCATGCGGGTCGGCAAGCATGTCGATCTTGCCGGCGGTAGCGTGCTGGTCGCCCCAGGCTTTCATCACATGCGCGTCATTCACCGCCAGACAGGCAATCCGGTCCACGCCAGCAGCCTTCAGATCATCCGCCCGGTCAACGAATTCCGGCAGATGCTTGGCCGAACAGGTCGCGGTGAAGGCCCCCGGAAGGGCAAACATCACGGTCCGCCCGGTGGCGAAATAGTCAGCCGATTCATGGGCATCAACGCCGTCTTCGGTCTTGATCTGGAAGGTCGCCTGCGGGATTGGCTGACCGGGTTCGATGGTCATGATATTTGTTCCTGAAAGTCTGTTCTGATTATCGATGCCGGAAACGGCGTCATTCCGTCTATTTGGCGGTCACACTGGCGTTTTCAAGGGCAGTCAGCACCGCCGTGTCACGCAAGAGCTCGGGAAGGATGATCGCCGGCGCGCCACCCGGCCTCAGAATGATGTTGAACGGGATGCCATAACGCCCGTGCGATGCCAGGAAGGCGGCGATATCGGCATCCGGCCTTGTCCAGTCGGCACGAAGCAATGTCAGCCTGTTCACCGCCACCGCCTCTGCCATCACCGATGATACCGGCTTCCGATCAAGCACCAGCGCCTTGTTGGCCTTGCAGGTCACACACCAGTCCGCCGTCACATCGACAAATACCGGCCGCCCGTCGGCAAGGCTCTGCGATACCGCCTGCTGACTCCACACACCCCAGCGCGCATTATCGCCTGCCGCGCCCGGCTGCGAACTGACGTCAAGCAGCGCCAGCAGCACGCTGCCAAGCCAGATCATCGTTCCCAGAAGCAGCAGCGCGAGGCCGCGTTTCAGCCATGGCATCCAGGGGCCGGGGCGCGGCAGGAAACCGACAAATGACGGCTGCGCCGCCACCGCGATCCAGGGGGCAGCAAGCCCCAGGCCCAGCGCGATGAAAATGCTGAACAGATCCTGCATGCCGCCTGACAGCGCGACCGCGACCGCCGTTCCTACAAACGGCGCCGAACAGGGGGTCGCCAGCACCGTCGCCAGCATGCCGGCCATGAAGTCACCCCGATAGGGATGCGCGGCTCCCTGTCCAAGCCCGGCAAGGCGCTGCGCCGCGCGTGGTATCGGAATCATCACCAGATCCAGAAGGCTGAGCGCGAAGATGCCAAGCATCAGCATCATCACAACGAGAAAGACCGGGTTCTGGAACTGGATGCCCCACCCGACCGTGCCCCCGGCAAGCCGCAACAGCGCCAGTGCGCCGGCAAGACCGACAAAACTCGTCAGGATACCGGCGGCACCGGCAAGAAACCGCAGGCGAAGCTGACGGCGCGGCGCACCCGCGGCATCCAGAACAGCAGCAAGCTTCAGCGCCAGCACCGGCAGCACACAGGGCATCAAATTCAGGATCAGGCCGCCTAGAAACGCCAGCGCGATGATCCGCAAGGACAGGCCCGGCGCATCACCCGCACCTTGCTCCAGGCTCTGTTCCAGGCTCTGTTCCGGGCTGGACGGCATGTTTCCTTGGGCCTCCACCACCACGCGAAATTCCGCCATTTCCGGCGGCGCGCTGATGGTCAGCGTCACAGGCGTGGAATCGAAGACAAGCTTGTCGGCCGGCACCGCCTCGAGGAACAGGCCACCCTTCGATGGTAGCGGTGCCTTGAAGGCGACATCTTCCTGCGCTTCGACAAAGACATCGGCGATTGGCGGCGCACCGTCGGCAAGTTCGAGATAAAGCCCGTCCGGCCGCGCCTCGGCACGCACCGGGCGCAATGATGGCCCGCTGGCGCTGATCCCTCTCCCGCTGGCAGCTGGACGTGGCACCATGGCGGTGAATTGCGCCATTGCCTGCGCATGCGGACTGGCCGTCGCGGCACCATCGGGAAGTGCCATCTCCAGCCGGCCACCGAAAGGCACACAGATATCGGAACATACCAGTGCCTCGAGATCGGCGACGAGCTGAAGCGGTGTACCAGCTTCATGACCGCTGAGTTCGAATGGCAGGATCACCGCATTGGCATAACCGAAATTGTCAAAGCCGAAAGCATCAAAGCGCTGTGGCAGTGGCCAGCTGATATGGCCGGCAAGATCGGGGTTCGGGCTTGCCGATAGGTCGATGACCGGCGCGAGCCCGGCCTCACCCGGGGTGCGCCAGTATATTTTCCAGCCGGCGGCAAGGGTGAATTCGATGCCAAGCGGCACTCTGTCCAGATCGCCGGTGGCCCTGACCGCCGAGACAAGCCTTGCCTCGCCGATCTGCGGATCGCCAATCCAGTCCGATTCGGACGCACGCACCGCGCCGGGGGCCGCCGTCAGGAAGACCATTGCGGCGATCATCGCGATGATCAGGCCGCTGCTGGCCAGGACGAGACTGAATGCCTTTGTGTTTCCGGTTTCTGGCAGTGGCATGTGATGCTGGTGACCTGTGCGCGGCACGATGAAGCTTTACCCGACAGGTTGTTCCTGACTAGGGTATGGTATGACGCAACATAGGAAATCAGGTCAACGGGTGCAATCACCACCGTCGGCTGGCAGTGATCAGCATGCGCTGTCCTCGCTGCAGGGGCATCTTCTTGTCGCCAGCCCGCATATCGGCGACGAGCGGTTCGACAAGACCGTCATCCTGATGTGCCATCACGACCCGGACTCGGCAATGGGTCTGGTGATCAACAAGACAGCATCAAGGCTGAATCTGGGTGACCTCTATGAAAAGCTGGATATTGGCGCGGCGCGTTTCTGCGCCGGCAACCCGGTGCATATCGGCGGCCCAGTCGATGGCAATCGCGGATTTGTGCTTCACAGCCAGGACCACATGCTTCCCGAAAGCATGGAGGTCACGCACGAGATCGGCCTGACCGCGAGCATCGATATCCTCCGTGACATTACCGAGGGTGTAGGTCCGGCGCGGTCGATCGTGTCGCTTGGATGCGCCGGGTGGAGCGCCGGACAGCTTGACCGTGAGATGGCCGAGAATGTCTGGCTCAGCATTCCTGCCTCGGCGGAACTTGTGTTCGATCATGACCGGGAAACGCTGTGGGAGCACAGCTTCGGGGCGCTCGGGATCGATCCCGGTTTCTTCGCCGGCACGACAGGCAGCGCCTGATCAGGCCACGCCGCCGGCCAGAATACGGGACAGCGCCTGATTCTCCATGATCGATGATTGCGGGCCAATGGCCGCAATGGCCGGCTGGCCGCCGGCGACAAGATCGCTGGCAACGTTTCGCACCGCCTCGGCGTCAACGGCCGCGATCTGCTGCAGCAGCTCGGAATCATCTACCGGTGCGCCAAACAACATGATCTGCCTTGCCAGCGCGTCCCCGCATCCCGAAACGGATTCGCGCGCCATGACCAGCGAGGCGCGGAGCTGCGCCTTCGCCCGGCTGACCTCTTCCTCGCTGGCGCCCATAGCCAGCTCGGCAAGCTGCTGCGCGGTGACCGTCAGCATTTCATTCGCCCGGTCGGCAGAAGTGCCGGCATAGATGCCGAAATGGCCACTGTCCGAATACATGCTGGCAAAGGAGAATATCGAATAGCAGAGACCGCGTTTCTCGCGCACCTCCTGGAACAGGCGCGAGGACATGCCGCCGCCAAACAGCGTCGACAGAACCATCATCGCGAAGCGGCGGTCATCACGGGCACCGAAGCTCGGCAGGCCGATCACGAGATGCGTCTGTTCAAGATCGCGAACCTCGATATGGCGCCCCCCCTGCCAGGAAGGCGAGAGGCGTTGTGTATCCTCGGCGCTGGCAAGATGGCCGAGCCTTTCTTCGACGCGTTTCACAAAATCATCATGCGCGACCGCACCCGAAGCGGTGACAAGCATCTGCCCGGCACCGTAATGACGCGACATGAAACCACGCAGATTGTCGCGCGAAAAGCCGCTGACACTGTCGATCGAGCCCAGGATGGGGCGGCCAAGCGTATGGTCGCCATATGAGGCGCGGGCAAACATGTCGAACACGATATCATCGGGTGTGTCCTGCGACTGCCCGATTTCCTGGATGATGACACCGCGTTCGCGCTCGATTTCCTCGTCCGGCATCGTCGGCTCGGTCAGAATATCGGCCAGAATGTCGATCCCCATATCCAGATATTCGGGCAGAAGGCGCAGATAATAGGCTGTTTCCTCGCGGCTGGTATGCGCGTTCATATAGCCACCAACATTCTCCACCTCGGTGGCGATGTCGCGCGCGGAGCGCCGCTTTGTACCCTTGAACGCCATATGTTCCAGCATGTGGGCGATACCCATCTCGCTGTCACGCTCGTCGCGCGCACCGGCATTCACCCAGATCCCGACCGAAAGGCTTTGCGCCTGCGCAAGGCTGCGGCTGGCGACACGCAATCCGCCGGGGAGTGTTGTCAGTTCACCGCGGCTCATACTGTCCTCCGCATACCCAGGATCAGGTCTCGCACGGCGTCGGCATTTGCCGGCGCGTGCTGCATCGCCTCATCGCGCGACATCAGATCGGCAAGATGCGGCGGCAGGGCCGGCTCCTCACCGGTGGCGCGGGTCACGGCCTCCTGGAATTTCGCCGGATGTGCGCAGGCGAGCGCGACCACCGGAACCGCCGGCCCGACAGTGCCATCGGCAACGGCGCGGCGCGCCGCCGAGACACCGACCGCGC
The DNA here is from genome assembly GCA_009920665.1 of Alphaproteobacteria bacterium. GTDB lineage: Bacteria > Pseudomonadota > Alphaproteobacteria > Puniceispirillales > Puniceispirillaceae > UBA8309. Next base: position 63,532 of record RFZL01000002.1, read on the forward strand.
TATGCGGGTCGAGCAGCATGCCCTCTGCCGCGCTGGCGGCGATTTCCGCCAGCGTTCCATCATCATCCAGCCGGTAGGCGGCGAAATGATCCCGTGCCGATTGCATGGCCTGTGTCGGCAGGTCGAAACTGCCGGTTTCGGCGAAACGCGCCATGATCGCGGCCACGGCGTCGCCATCCCGCCCCAAAAGTTCAAATAGCAGGCGTTCAAAATTGCTCGACACCTGGATGTCCATCGACGGGCTGAGCGACGGCGTCACCGTTTCGCGCTGCATCGCGCCATCCTCGAAGAAACGCGTCAGGATGTCATTGCGGTTCGAGGCGATGATCAGCCGGTCGATCGGCAGCCCCATCCGCATCGCCACATAGCCGGCAAAGACATTCCCGAAATTACCGGTCGGCACTGCAAAGGCAACCTTCCGGTCGGGCGCGCCAAGCGCCAGCGCTGCCTTGAAATAATAGACGATCTGCGGCATCAGCCGCGCCCAGTTGATCGAATTCACGGCTGACAGGTTAACCTCGTCACGGAAGGCATGATCGTTGAACAGCGTCTTGACGATGGCCTGGCAATTGTCAAAATCACCGGCAACAGCCACCGCGTGCGCGCCCGCCGCGACGACCGAGGTCATCTGGCGCTGCTGCACCGGCGAGACCCGCCCCTCGGGGAACAGGATGAAGATATCAACGGCCTCGCGCCCCTTGAAGGCCTCGAGGGCGGCCGAGCCGGTATCGCCGCTGGTCGCGCCAAGGATCACCGCTTGCCGCCCGGCCGAGCGCAATGCGCGGTCAAAGGCGCGTGACAGGAACTGCATCGCATAATCCTTGAAGGCGATGGTTGGGCCGTGGAACAGCTCCATGACATGGATGCGGTCGTTCAGTGGACGAAGCGGTGCAATCTCGGGGTCGGTGAAGCCGGCATAGGCATCGCCGGCCATGGCGGTCAGCTCGGCCTCGTCAATCTCGCCATCGGTGAAGCGCGCCATGATCCGGCCGGCCAGCGCGGCATAGGAAAGGCCGGCCATGTCGCGGATTTCATCGGCGGTGAATTGTGGGTAGCCGGTCGGCAGATACAGGCCGCCATCACGGGCAAGGCCGCTGAGAAGCGCCTGTTCATAACCCAGCGGTCCATCCTGACCCCTTGTGCTGATATAGTTCATCCGCGAGGCTCCTGTTCATCCCTTCCGGCGCCACCGCTACCAAAGCTCAACCGTCCGCGTTGGTGATGGAAGGCGGCATAGACGCCGATCAGCGCGCAGGCAATGCCATACCAGGTGATGGCATAGCCAAGATGCGAGTTGCGAAGGTTGGTTTCAGTCCGCGCCCCGATCGGCAGCGAGATTTTCTCCGATGTCCGCAGCGCCGCCGCATAGATCCCGGTCTCGGCAGCGTCACCAAGTCCGAGATGCGAGACGATCTGCGCCGGCACGAGGGTGAACCAGAAGCCGTTCTCGGGCTCGTTCTCTGGCACGAAATATCCCTTTGTCGCCGGGAAGCGCAGAATGGCAGTGACCGTGGTCTCGCCCTCGATCAGCGAGAAGGTCCGCTTTGTCTTGTCGCGATAGGATTCCGACACCCAGCCGCGGTTGATCAGGATGATCCGTCCATCGGTCAGGGTGAAAGGCGTGACGATGTGAAAGCCGGCATTGCCCTCATAGGTGCGGCCGGTCATGAAGATTTCACGATCATGGTCGAAGCTGCCGGTCAATGACAGGCGGCGGAACTCCATATCCGGCGCGATGCTGCCCACCGGCAGCCCGACGGCGTCGGCCGTAGCGCGGGTTTCGAAATCATGGATCAGCTGGTTCTTCCATTCCAGCCGCTGGACCTGCCAGGTGCCAAGCATAAGCAGGATGATCAGCGCCGGAAGCGTGGCGACAGTTGGCCAGAGGAGCGGACGGAATTTCATCGAACTACCCGTGTTGAAAGTGCTTCTACCTAGCACCAATGAAAAGGGAGCGCCCGTGAAAAGCGCCCCCTCCCCGTGAATTTGTGCGATGCCGACGCGGCGGCACCGGCCTGATTATCCGCCCCACCAATATACGGCGGCGAACAGGAACAGCCAGACAACGTCGACAAAGTGCCAGTACCAGGCAGCAGCCTCGAAGCCGAAATGCTGTTCGGCCGAGAAATGGCCGGCGCGACCCCGGAACCAGCAGACGGCAAGGAAACAGGTGCCGACCAGAACGTGGAAACCGTGGAACCCGGTAGCCATGTAGAAGACCGAGGGATAGATGCCGTCGGTGAAGCCGAACGGGGCATGGCTGTACTCGACGGCCTGCAGGCCGGTGAACAACGCGCCCAGAAGGATCGTGATGCCAAGCCCGTTCATGAAGTCGCGGCGGTTGCCATGCTGCAGCGCGTGGTGCGCCCAGGTAACCGTGCAACCCGACAGCAGCAGCACCAGCGTGTTGATCAGCGGCAGGTCGAACGGGTTGAAGGTCTCGATCCCCTCGGGTGGCCAGACACCCCCCATCGGGAACAGGGCCCGGTCGAAGAAAGCCCAGAAGAAGGCAACAAAGAACATCACCTCGGAGGCGATGAACAGCATCATCCCGTAACGCATGCCTATCTGAACGATCGGGGTGTGGTGCCCCTGATATTCAGCCTCGCGGATGATGTCACGCCACCACATGAACATCGTCGCCAGCACCAGCGCCATGCCGATCGCCAGCACGGTGACGCCATGCGCGACTTCATGCATGAACATGACGCCGCCAATGGCCGCCGTGAAGGCTGCCGCCGCGCCGACGGCAGGCCATGGGCTCGCCTCAACGAGATGATAGGGGTGTTTGTTTGCACCACTCATGTTGGTCTCCTCTCAATCTGGTGCCGCATTGGCGACACCACCTCTCCCTGATCAAGTATCCTCGGCCTTGCCGGTACCCTGCACCGGAAAGAATGTATAGGACAAGATGATTTCGCCGACATCACTTGTATTGCTGTCGGCGACGATCTCCGGATCGATGTAGAAACGCACCGGCATCAGCACCGACTCGCCCGGCTGCAGCGTCTGCTCGATAAAGCAGAAGCAATCGATCTTCATGAAATGCGGTCCAGCCTTGACTGGCGTAACATTATAGGTCGAGGTGCCGGTCGACGGCGCGTCGCCAAGATTCGTCGCGCGGTAATTGATCACCACCTCTTCACCCGGATTCAGCGTCACCGGCGCATCAACAGCCTCGAAGCGCCAGTTCAGGTCGCGGCTTATATTGGCATCAAAGCGCACCTTCACCGGATGGTCCGGCACCACGGTCTCGGCCTGTGCCAGCGCTACCTGCGTCGTGCCACCATAGCCGGTCACCTGACAGAAAAGCTGATACAGCGGCACCGAGGCATAGGCAAGGCCGACCATGCCACTGACGACAATCGCCAGAATAACCAGCAACCGGCGGTTGCCATCCTGCGGCGGTGCGGCGGGGGTGATGGCCGGGCCGTTCATCCGGCACCTCCCATCCTGACAATGGTCAGCACGAAAAACAGCACGCAAAGCCCGGCAATGGCGCCAAGCAGCGCGCGGTTACGGGTACGGCGCATCTGCACCATCTCGTCCGCGGTTCTAGGTTGCTGCCGTTCAGCCATTACAGCACCGCCAGGACGCCGCTCGTGACCAGAAGTCGGTCAATGACCAGACCAAGGAAGAGCAGGAACAGATAGAGGATCGAAAAGGCGAAAAGACGCTTTGCCGCGGCATCGTCAGGCTGCCGGTACAACACCCATGACAGGCGGATGAAATTGAGACCAAGCGCCGCGACGACAACGCCATATGCCATCGAGGTCATGCCGATGACGGCCGGGGCCAGCGCCAGCGGGGCCAGAAGAACAGCGTAGATCAGGATCTGTCGGCGGGTTTCCGTCTCGCCGGCAACCACCGGCATCATCGGTACATTGGCGCGCAGATAATCATCATTGCGGAACAGCGCCAGCGCCCAGAAATGCGGCGGCGTCCACATGAAGATGACAGCAAACAGGATCAGCGGTTCAACCGACAGCCCACCGGTCACGGCGGCCCAGCCGATCACCGGCGGCAGCGCACCGGCAGCCCCGCCAATGACGATATTCTGCGGCGTGCTGCGCTTCAGCCAGATGGTGTAGACAACACCATAGAAGAAAATCGTGAAGGCAAGCAGGCCGGCGGCAAGCCAGTTCGAGGCCAGCCCCAGCAGCAGCACCGAAAGTGTCGAGATGACAAGCCCGAAGCTCAGCGCCTCGGCAGGCTCCACCGCGCCCGAGGGCACCGGCCGGCCGCGCGTGCGTTCCATCACCGCGTCGATGTCACGGTCATACCACTGGTTGATCGCCCCGGATGCACCGGCGCCGGCGGCAATGGCGAACAGCGAGATGACGAACAGCAGCGGGTGCATGTCGGCGGGGGCCAGAAACATCCCCACAAAGCCGGTGAAGATGACAAGGCTCATCACCCGTGGCTTCAGAAGCTGCCAGAAATCAGCGACCGACGGGCCATAAAGCCCGTCGGTCGTCGCGTTTGCGTTCTGGTTAGATGTAAGTGCCATCGGCTCCAGCCAGATAGGGTTGATCGGTCACAGCGGCCCTACTTGACCTTCGGCAGTTCGTCGAAGGTGTGGTAAGGCGGCGGCGAGGATACCTGCCATTCAAGTGTCGTCGCGCCTTCACCATACGGGTTGTCAGCCGCACGGCGCCTGGCGATAAACGCCTCGGCAATGACGACAAGGAACAGGATCGCGCCGGCGGCTCCGATATAGGAACCGATGGAAGCAACCATGTTCCAGCCGGCGAAGGCATCAGGATAGTCGATATAGCGACGCGGCATGCCTGCCAGCCCCAGGAAATGCATCGGGAAGAAGGTCAGGTTGACACCGACGAAAGTCACCCAGAAATGCAGCTTGCCGAGCCATTCGGAATACTCATAGCCGGTCATCTTCGAGAACCAGTAATAGAACCCGGCGAACAGGCCGAACACCGCGCCAAGCGACAGCACATAGTGGAAGTGCGCGATCACATAATAGGTGTTGTGAAGCACCACATCGAGGCCGGCATTCGACAGCACCACGCCGGTGACACCACCGACCGTGAACAGGAAGATGAAGCCGATGGCCCAGAGCATCGGGACACGGAAGGTGATCGACCCCCCCCACATCGTTGCGATCCAGGAGAAGATCTTCACACCTGTCGGCACCGCGATGACCATCGTCGCCGCGGTGAAATAGGCGCGGGTATCGACGCTCAGCCCGACCGTATACATGTGGTGCGCCCAGACGATAAAGCCGATGAAACCGATCGCCACCATCGCATAGGCCATGCCGAGATAGCCGAAGACCGGCTTCTTCGAGAAGGTCGAGATGATATGGCTGACGATGCCGAACGCCGGCAGGATCATGATATAGACCTCGGGATGTCCGAAGAACCAGAACAGGTGAAGGAACAGGATCGGGTCACCGCCGCCTTCCGGAATAAAGAAAGTGGTGCCGAAATTCCGGTCGGTCAGCAGCATCGTGATCGCGCCGGCAAGAACCGGAACAGCGAGCAGCAGCAGGAAGGCGGTGACAAGCATCGCCCACACGAACAGCGGCATCTTGTGAAGCGTCATGCCGGGTGTGCGCATGTTGAAGATCGTGGTGATGAAGTTAGCCGCGCCGAGGATCGATGACACGCCAGCGAGGTGAAGCGAGAAGATCGCCAGATCCATCGACATGCCGGGCGTCCCCGAACTTGACGAGAGCGGCGGGTAGATTGTCCAGCCGACACCGGCACCACCATCCATCACCGCCGACAGCAGCAGCAGGATGAAGGACGGCGGCAGCAGCCAGAAGGAAATGTTGTTCATCCGCGGAAACGCCATGTCGGGCGCGCCGATCATGATCGGCACAAACCAGTTGCCGAAGCCGCCAATGAGACCCGGCATCACCACGAAGAAGACCATGATCAGGCCATGCGCGGTGGTGAAGACGTTCCAGACGTGACCGTCGGCCATGTACTGGACACCGGGTTCCATCAGTTCCATACGCATGTAGATCGACATGCCACCGCCGATGAAGGCGGCAAGGATGGCGAACACGATATACATCGTGCCGATATCCTTGTGGTTGGTCGAATACAGCCAACGGCGCACGAAGCTTGTCGGTGCGCCATGGTCAGCGTGGGCGTGAGCACTCATTATCGTTTCCTCTGCGCTAACGTATCTAGTTGGCCGATGCCAGGACCAGCGGACCAGATGATCCTGTGTCCGGGCTGTCGACCGGTGACGGCGTGTTCATCGCGAACTCCTCGCGGGCGGATTTCAGCCATTCCTGATATTCCGCTTCGGGAAGGGCACGTACTTCGATCGGCATGTAGGCGTGGTTGACGCCGCAGATCTGGTTGCACTGCCCGTAATAGGTCTGCTTGCCGGCCGGCACATCGATCCAGACCTCGTTGGTGCGGCCGATGAAGGCATAGACCTGCACGGCAAGCGCCGGCACAAAATAGGAATGCATGACGTCATTGCCGGTGACCAGCAGCTTCACGCGGGTATTTTCCGGCACCACCATCGGATAGTCGACGGAGAGCAGGCGGATCTGCCCCTCCTGAAGGTCTTCCTCATCGACAAGATAGCTGTCGAAGGAGATGCCCTCATCCGGATATTCGTAATTCCAGTACCACTGATTGCCAGTGACCTTGATCACCATGTCGGTATCGGCCGTCCGGTCGAGATAATAGAGCAACCGGAAAGACGGCACCGCGATCCCGACAAGGATCACCACCGGGATCACCGTCCACAGGATTTCGATCACCGTGTTGTGTGAGGTCCGTGACGGCACCGGATTGGCAGCGGCGCGGAACCGGATGCCGACATAGACAAGCAATCCGAGCACGAACAGCGAGATCAGCGTGATCACGACAAGAAGCAGGTTGTGCAGGTCATCTGCCATCTCGGCGATGGTGCCTGCCGGTGGCTGCAATCCCATCTGCCAGGGCAGTGGCTGCGCGGCCGTTGCCGCACCGGCGACAAGACAGGATGCCACCGCAACCAGCCACGCCGGGTGCAGGATGTTCTTTCGCAGACTTGCCATCACGTCAGATGCAATGGTGGCCATGAATGCCATGGATATCTCCCCCAGATAAAGCGCTTGATCGGAGTTGGCCGGCCAGACAAAAGGACACCGTGCGGCCGACTTTTGATCAAGCCGTTGATAGACCGATTCGACGAAATTTGAAAGCCCTGTGCGGCAGCCTGTCGCTATAAATGCGAAATTTTTTATACGTCGGCCAATCGGCGCTTTCCGCAGACCACGCCGCGCCCCTCCGGCGCGTGTCATGACGCTTGAAATCCACTGGCCAGAGCCCCATTCTCTCGGGGTACCAGCACGCCTTTTCGCACGCCGGAACATCGCCGTCGGGGCAGCCCGAAAACACCGCATGCCGAGAAGGCAAGGCCGAGGAGACACCATGGACCATTTGCACACCACAGACGCGATCTTTTTTGACAATACCGCGCTTGACCGCGACCGCGCCGAGGCCATCGTGCGCGACGCGCTTGTCGATGCCGATGACGGCGAATTGTTCCTCGAGATGCGGCATTCCGAAATGCTGGCCTTCGATGACGGCCGGCTGAAGGCGGCCAGCTATGACCAGACAAGCGGCTTTGGCCTGCGCGCCATCGCCGGTGAGGCACATGGCTATGCGCATGCCGGCGAGCTGAGCGAGGCCGCGCTGAGGCGCGCCGCCGACAGCGTGTCCGCCGTTACCCGTGGCCATACAGGGACACATGCCGCACCCCCGATATCGGCAAGCAACCGGCCGCTCTATAGCGATGGCAACCCGCTATCCGGCACGCCGTTCGAGGACAAGGTCGCCCTATTGCAGGAGATCGACGCCTTTGCCCGCGCCGCCGACCCGCGTGTTGTCCAGGTCAGCGCGTCGCTCGCCGGGTCATGGCAGGCGGTCCAGATCATCCGCGCCGACGGGCATCGCGCCGCCGACATCAGGCCGCTTGTCAGGCTGAATGTCTCGGTTGTGGTGGCACAGGATGGCCGCATGGAATCGGGCTCGTCGGGCGCCGGTGGCCGGGTGATGTTCGACAGCTACATGACCCCCGAAATCTGGCAGTCACAGGTCCGTGAGGCGCTGCGAATCGCGACGCTGAACCTTGCTTCGGTTGCAACACCGGCCGGCGAGATGGAGGTTGTTCTCGGTGCCGGCTGGCCCGGCGTGATGCTTCATGAGGCGGTTGGCCACGGGCTGGAAGGCGATTTCAACCGCAAGGGCACCTCGATCTTCAGCGGCCGTGTCGGCGAACAGGTCGCCGCCAAGGATGTGACTGTCATTGATGACGGCACCATGCAGGACCGGCGCGGGTCGATCACCATTGATGACGAAGGCACGCAGTCGCGCCGCAATGTGCTGATCGAGAACGGCATCCTTCGTGGCTATATGCAGGACCGCCAGAACGCCCGCCTGATGGGGGTAGAAGCCACCGGCAACGGCCGCCGGCAATCGCATGAGCACGCCCCGATGCCCCGTATGACAAACACATTCATGGAAAATGGTCCGCATGACCCGGACGAGATCGTCGCCTCGATGAAGAAGGGGATCTATGCGGTCAATTTCGGTGGCGGGCAGGTCGACATCACCTCCGGCAAGTTCGTTTTCGCCGCGTCCGAGGCCTATCTGGTGGAGAATGGCAGAATCGGCGCGCCGGTAAAGGGCGCCACCCTGATCGGCAACGGCCCCGACGCGATGTCGAAGATCAGCATGGTCGGCAATGACATGGCGCTTGATGACGGGGTCGGCACCTGCGGCAAGGCCGGGCAGAGCGTCCCGGTCGGCGTTGGCCAACCAACCGTGAAGATGGGCGGCATCACCGTCGGCGGTACGGAAGCCGCCTAGAGCAGGCCGCCTGAATGACGCGCCCGGCGGGTCATCTGTCGTCCGCTGGCCCCTCAACTGGCCCCTCAACTGGCCTGACAAGGAATGGCAGGATGGCCAGCATGGCGAACATGACCAGCGCACCAAAGCTGAACGGGTACGATGTGCCGCCAAGGTCATAGAGCGGCCCGGCAACAACAAGGCCGATCACCTGCCCGAGCGAGCCGAACCCCTGGACAACGCCAAGCGAGCCGCCACGCGAGGACCGGCCCGCCACTTTGCTGGCAATGCTGCTCAGCGCCGGTGAGGCGACGGCGAACCCGAAACAGATCGCGGTCGTGGCGAGCAGTGTCTGCACAAGCGGCCAGGCATTGCCCGGCAGCAGCCCCGCCACCGCCAGCACGGTCAGGATCTGGCCACTTGCCAGCAACACGCCGCCAAGCCCCATCGCACCGATCTCGCCGAACCTGACGACGATGTGGCGGATCAGCACCGCCTGCACAATGACAATGCAGACGCCGATATAGGTGAAAAGCCAGCCGGTTTCACGGGCACCGAACCCGAGATAGTCACGTAGCACCAGGACAAAGGATGCCTCGACCTGGGCAAAGGCGAGATTGAGCACCAGCGCCACCGCAGCATAGAGCGCCAGCGGCGAGCGGACCAGCACCGCCATCCGTGCGATCAGCCCGGCCCTTTCATCATCCGGCACGATCCGCCCGTCCGGCGGTGCTTTCAGGCGCGTGGTGAGGACCAGCGCCAGCAGCGAAAACCCGGCCGCGAGAAGAAATGGCGTCTGGTGAAGCGGGCCGCTGCCGATATTGCTGAGCAACCCGCCAAGCGCCGGCCCGGCAACAAAACCAACACCGATGGCGGCGCCGAGCAATCCCATATACTGGGCGCGTTTCTCGTCTGTCGTACGGTCGGCGATCATCGCCTGGATGACGCCGGTATTGCCCGAGGCGAACCCGGCAATGATCCGGGCGGCGAACATCGACAGGATATCGCTCGACATTGCGAACCACAGATGCGCCACCGCGCTGATCGCCAGCGAGAGAAACAGCACCCGCCGGCGGCCATAATGGTCCGACAGTCTGCCGAGGATCGGATTGGCCACGAACATCGCCAGCGCGAACGAGGCCAGAAGCATCGTCATCACACTTGCCGGCAGGCCAAGCATCTCGATCACGGTATAGGGAAGGACCGGAATGAGGGCGCCAACGCCAATGAAATTTATTCCCACGATGAGCAGGAGTACCGGCATCCTTGCCCCTTTACGATCCAGCGCGCCCGTTTGTGGTCACGATCCCCGTATGTCGGGGGTGGCCATACATCATGAATATCTTTCGGCTTCGAAAATCCGCGCGAGATCGCCATCCCATGAATCGCGATACAGCCGCAGCAGCCGTTCGGCCGGCGTCTCGCCGCTCGCCAGCGCGTTGCGGAGCGGCGCCAGATATCCGGTCTCGTCACCACCGCTGTCATCAATGCGGGCGCGGCGTCGCAGGCCCGCCGATGCCAGCTCGACAAGCCTTGCCGCCAAGTCATGAACATCACGGCCACCAAGCTGGCCACGAAGTCCGTCCCGCGCCACCGACAGCCGCGCCGCCATCACATCATCGGCACCTAGCGGGGCGGCCAGCGCTGTCGCTTCTTCAAGAGCCTCTTCATCATAGAGGAGACCGACCCAGAAGGCCGGCAAGGCGCAGATATTGCCCCAGGCACCGCCATCGGCACCGCGCATCTCGAGAAACCGCTTCAGCCGCACCTCGGGAAAGGCGGTGGTGATATGATCCTGGAAATCGGCCATGCTTGGCATCTGGCCCTCAAATCCGGTCAGCATGCCATCCATGAAATCACGGAATGAGCGGCCGGCGACATCGATGTAATCATCGCCGCGATGCAGGAAATACATCGGCACATCAAGGATATAGTCAATCCACTGTTCATAGCCGAAATAGTCGTCGAAGACACATGTCGGCACGCCGCTACGGGCGGCATCGGTATCGGTCCAGGCCTGTGCCCGCGTCGACAGCCAGCCCGATGGCGCGCCATCCTTGAAGGGCGAGTTCGCGAACAGCGCGGTCGCCACCGGCTGCAGCGCCAGCGAGGTGCGGAATTTCTGCCGCATATCGGCCTCGTCGGAAAAATCGAGATTCACCTGCACCGTGCAGGTGCGCAGCATCATGTCGAGGCCAAGCGTGCCGACCTTCGGCATATGCCGGCTCATGATGCGGTACCGCCCCTTCGGCATGAAGCCGATATCCTCGCGCCGCGCCGTCGGGTGATAGCCGATGCCGAGCATACCGATATCAAGTGGCGCCGCCGCCGCCTGCATATGGCGCAGATGACGGCCGGTCTCGTTACAGGTCTGGTGAATGTCATCGAGCGGCGCGCCGGACAATTCAAGCTGGCCGCCAGGCTCCAGCGTCACCGCACCCCCGTCGGAATCGATGATACCGATGATATTGCCCTTTTCCATGATCGGTTCGGCACCCGGTCCAAGCTCGGTCAACAGCCGCCCGAGCAGCGCGCCGATGCCGGCCTCGCCCTCATAGGCGACCGGTGCCAGATCATGCCTGTGGAACAGGAATTTTTCGTGTTCGGTGCCGATCTTCTGTTCGCCGACGGGGGTTTCGCCGTCGGCAATCCAGGCGATCATCTGCCCGACATCTACGGGTTCGTCGTGGTGGTCATGCGTCAAGGCGGTTACATTCCCTGCGTGACGCCCCGCAAATTGCGGCCCGGGGCGTCGGACTGATGGTGGGGGGCCGGCCGGGCCGGTTCGGGATGCCCGGCATCAGGTCCAGTCTCCACACACCGATTGAAAACAGGCAAGGGCCGCAATGGCCGCCGTATCGGCGCGCAATATGCGCGGCCCGAGCGAAAGTTTCAAACTATTTTGACGGCCCGAGATCATCATCCGTTCATCCTCGGAAAACCCGCCTTCCGGGCCGATGACAATCGCCGCCTTCGCGACCGGTGCCGCTTCCGTCAGCACGCGAACGGCATTCATCTCGCCAGCCCCGGCGCTGGTTTCGTCGCAAAAAATGATATGACGGTCCGCCTCGCAGGCATCAAGTGCCGCGGCAAGCCCGGTAAAGGGCATGATCTCGGCGATATCCAGCCTTTCAGTCTGTTCGGCCGCCTCGATGGCGTTGGCCAGCATGCGCTCATCATTCACCCGAGACACCTGGCAATGATCGGTGCGGACCGGCCAGATGCGGCTGCATCCCATCTCGGACGCCTTCTGCGCGATGAAATCAAGCCGTGCCTTCTTCACCGGTGCGAACAGCAGCCACAGGTCCGGGCTCGATGCCTGCCGGCGCGTCTCCTGCCGCACCATGAGCTCGCAATCGCGCCGTCCCCCACGTTTTACCTCGGCCTGCCATTCACCGTCACGGCCATTGAAGACCAGCACGGAATCACCATCGCGGCAGCGCATCACATTCAGCAGATAATGCTGCTGCTCGCGTGACGGCTGGAAAGAGGTACCGGCGGCAAGTTCGTCGGGGACGAACAATCGGGCCCTGGCGGCTGGTGCGTTCATTTGACACATTTAGGGCCGCGAGCGCTGCTTTACAAGCCGGCCGCCACCATGCTGGCCGGCTATGCGCAACCGTTAAACTGCGCTAAGGATGATACCTATGAAGGACAGGATCACTCCGGCACCGCACGGCGATAACGCGCCCCGCCACCGGCACACCGACATCGATCCGCGTGGATGGTGGCGACGCCTGCCGCGCCACCTTCATCCCTTTATTCTGGTGGCGCGTTTCGACCGGCCCATCGGGTGGTGGCTGCTGCTGTCGCCGGGGTGGTGGATCATCCCGGCTGCCACCTCCGACACCGGCCGGATGGTCGAACTGATGCTGCTGTTTCTCGTCGGCGCGGTGACGACGCGCGCCGCCGGCTGCGTGATCAACGATCTGTGGGACCGGCGGCTTGACCGGCGCGTCGAGCGCACCTCTGGCCGGCCGCTTGCCGCCGGCACCATGGGGGTTGGCACCGCACTGGCGTTTCTGGCCGTGCTGGGGCTGATCGGGCTTGCTGTATTGGTGCGGCTTCCCGGCGCCGCCATCATCACCGGCATTGCCGCACTTCCCCTTGTCATCCTGTATCCGCTCGCCAAGCGCGTGACCTGGTGGCCGCAGGCCGTTCTCGGCCTGACCTTTTCCTGGGGCGTGCCGCTTGGCTGGGCGGCGGCGGGCATGGGGTCGACACCCGCCTTGCCGCCACCGGCCCTGCTGGCAATCTATCTTGGCAGCGTTGCCTGGGTGTTCGGCTATGACACGATCTATGCGGTTCAGGATATGGCGGATGACCGCACTGTCGGGGTCAAATCCTCGGCATTGGGGCTTGGCAGGCACCTTCAGGCCGGCGTGTCGGCAGCCTATGCCGTCGCCATTCTCGGGCTTGGTTGCGGCTTCTGGCTGCTGATCGGACCGGGGCCATGGCTTGCCGGGCTGGCCTTGATGGCGATTCATCTGCGCTGGCAGCTGCGTCGTCTGCGGGTGGATGATCCGGCCGGCGCGCTGCGACTGTTCCAGTCAAACCGGGATGCCGGGCTGATCCTGACCGCCGGAATGGTGCTGACACATCTGGCCGGCTAGCCCCTAGAGGAAGGCGGCAATATCGTCCGCATCAACCGTCTGTACCTTCCACGGCCCGTCAGCGCTGATGGCCCGCCCGCGAAGATGCTCGTTGACAGCAAGGCGGCAGGATCTGTCATCTGTCACCCGGGCGATGAACCTGTCGCGATCCGTTCCCAGATCAAGATCCGGATCGACACCGGCAACAAAGGCCTGCACCAGCGCCGCCGCCGAATCCTGCGCCAGTGTCGGCAATTGTCGGTTACGGGCGGGAATGCGGCTGAGCCCGCCGGGCTGACCACCGCCAAGATCAAGAACGCCGCTTCGCGCGCTGTAGCCAAAGACCGGCTGCGACGGCGCGACAATATCCCCACCGGCGCTCGGCACCGGAAGATGCGTCACCGTACCGGTCAGCATCCGTACATAATCATAGGCAACGCCAATCGCCTCGGTACGGTGCATGATCGCCAGCTGCGCCGCGTCAAGCCAGGCGACATTCAACATCACATCGGTGCCGCGCGACGGAAAGGCGGTGCATGACACCGCGCCATAATAGCTGACGGTGGCGGCGTGAACGATGTCGCAATCATGAAGGATGGCCGGCGTCACCGGCACGATGGCATCGTCGCCGAACTTGCGGCGAAGCTGCACCGGAGCGCGGTTCGAGCCAACCGACAACACCGCCGTGCGGCCGCCAAGCAGCGCCGGATCATCAAGCGCGGTCAGCCGGCCCGCCCTCAGGACAAAAGCCCCCTCGGGTGCGGCGTAAGGATAGTCGATGGCGCGCTGCGCCTCGGACTGCGCGGCAAGGTAGGTATGATCCAGCGGCGCGGTCACGGTGCCTCCGTCAGACCGAAAGGCCGGTCGTCTCGTCAAATCCCAGCGCGATGTTCATATTCTGAACCGCCGCGCCCGAAGCCCCCTTGCCGAGATTGTCAAGCCGCGCGGTCAGCCAGAACTGGCTCGAATCTTCATTGGCGAAGACGAACAGCTCGAGATAATCGCTGCCGGCAAGCGCCGATGCATCCAGCATCAGGGCCGCCGTCTCCGGTGCGCCGGCGCACGCCTCACCCATACGCACAAATTGCGTATCTTCGTAATGCGCTGCAAGTGCGTCATACAGGTCGGTCGCCGTCACGGATTTTGTCAGCTGCGCGGCGTGAAGCGGCAGATGGACAAGCATGCCAGCATAGAAGGACCCGACCGCCGGCATGAAGATCGGCCGCGTCGCCAGCCCGGCATAATGCGTCATTTCGGGAAGATGCTTGTGCGCCAGCGCCAGGCCATAGGCACCATGCGGCGGCAGATCGCCATCCTTGTGCCGGGCGATCATGCCCTTGCCGCCGCCGCTGTAGCCGGAGACCGCGGGCACCGTCAGCGCTGCGTCCGCGGGGATCAGCCCGGCATCGACGAGCGGGCGCGCCATCGCCAGTAACCCGGTCGGATAGCAACCCGGATTGCTGATCTGGCGCGCGTCAGCAATTCTGGCGCGGACATCGCCGGCAAGCTCGGCAAACCCGTAGGCCCATCCTTCGGCCGTCCGGTGCGCCGACGAGGCATCGATCACGCGCGCGCCGATCTCGGCCGCCATGGCGGCTGACTCACGCGCCGAATCATCGGGAAGACACAGGATCGTCAGATCGCAGTCACCCATCATCACACGCCGCGCGCCGGCATCCTTGCGCCGCGCGTCATCCAGCACCACAGGCTCTACAAGCGGATGCGCCACCAGCCGGTCATGCACCTGCAGGCCGGTCGTACCGGCCCCGCCATCGATGAAGATGCGATAGGTCATCGCGGTGTCATAAACGGAATGGCCGCCTCTTGCAAGGACGGCTATAAGGATGGTTATTGTGGCAGCGACGCGGTTGAAACGCCGCCCCTCACCCTATATCTGGGAAGCGTTATGAGCACTGTTGATGAACAACTGATTTCCGAACTCCTCGACGCCGCGCGGTCTGCCGGCGCCGACGGGGCAGACGCCGGCGTCGCCCGCAGCGAAGGCACCTCCGTTTCGGTGCGGCTTGGCAAGGTTGAATCAAGCGAGCGGTCAGAGGAGGTCGAGGCCGCCCTGCGGGTCTTTGTCGGCCAGCGTAACGCCTCGGTCTCGACAAGCCAGCTTGACAGCGAGACCATACGCACGCTGGCGGCGCGCGCCGTGGCGATGGCGAAGGTGGCGCCGGAAGATCCCTATGTCAGGCTTGCCGCCGCCGGCGAGATCGCCTCCGAAATCCCACAGGTCGAAATCTACGACCCGAACGTGCCGACGGTCGAACATCTGACCGAAACCGCCATGGCGGCCGAGGCGGCCGCGCTGGCGGTCGAGGGCATCACCAATTCTGATGGCGGGTCGGCAAGCCATGGCGTCACCCATGTGATGATCGCCACCACAAACGGCTTCAGCGCCGATTACCGCCGTTCATCGCAGGGCATTTCTGCCGTCGTCATCGCCGAAAGGGATGGCGCGATGGAGCGCGATTATGATTACACTGCCGCCGTCTTCGGCGAGGATCTGGACCCGGCCGCAGATGTCGGTGCCAGCGCCGCCGCGCGCACCCTCGCCCGCCTCGGCCCGCGCAAACCGCAGACCGGCCAGTTCCCGGTTGTCTATCACCAGCGCGTGGCGGGATCGCTTGTCGGCACCCTTGCCGGTGCGATCAATGGCGCGTCGATCGCGCGTGGCACCAGCTTCCTGAAGGACAGCATGGGCGATCAGGTCACCAGCACCGGCCTGACCTTCATCGATGATCCGCTGCGCCCGCGCGGCATGGCGACAAGGCTGTTCGACGGCGAAGGCCTGCCGGTGAGCCGCCGCGCCATGGTCGAGGACGGGGTGCTGAAAAGCTGGTTCCTCGATATCGCCTCGGCCACCAAGCTCGGCCTCACACCGACCGGACAGGCGGCGCGCGGCATGGGAAGCGCACCGGCGCCGGGGAGCAGCAATTTTTACCTCGAGAATGGCGATATGAGCTTTGACGATCTGATTGCCGATATCGAGGAAGGCTTTCTTGTCACCGAAATGATGGGAAGTTCGGTTGACATGATCACCGGCGATTACAGCCGCGGGGCCGGCGGATTCTGGATCAGCAACGGCAAGGTGACCTATCCTGTTGCCGAGGCGACCATCGCCGGCAACCTGAAGGACATGTTCATGGCGATCACCCGCGCCGATGATATCGACATGCGACGCAGTACTGCCGCACCGTCGCTTCGTGTCGAGGGCATGATGGTGGCCGGATCATGAGTTTTGCCGCCCCGCCGGGCGCGCGCCGCGGCATGCGCGACTGGATGGAGCTGATTTTCAAGGATCACGGATTTCTGCGGATCTGGTGGCACAACCATCATCTTGTTGCGCCCGGCATGTACCGGTCGAACCAGCCTGGGCCGTCGCGAATCCACGCCGCCGGCGCGGCCGGCATCCGCACCGTGATCAATCTTCGCGGCCCGCGAGGCGATGGTGGCTGGCAGCTGGAAGCCGAAGCCTGCAAGGCTGCCGGGATCACCCTGCTTGATTTCACCGCGCGGTCCCGCGCCGCCCCCGACAAGGCCATGCTTCACGCCGCGAGGCATCTGTTTGCCGAAGCGCGGCTTCCGGCGCTGATGCATTGCAAATCCGGCGCCGACCGCGCCGGGCTGATGTCGGCGCTGTATCTGCTGATTGTCGAGGAGCGCCCGGTCCGCGAGGCAGCGGCGCAGCTTGCCTGGAAATACGGCCATGTCAGACAGGCCAAGACCGGCCTTCTGGACTCCTTCTTCGCGGCCTACGCCCCCTATGAGGATCAGGGGATGGCGTTTTTCGACTGGGTCGACAATGTCTATGATCCGGACGAGGTGACGCGGCGGTTCCAGGCCAAGGGGTGGGCGGTGCGCCTGACCGACAGCATCTTGCGGCGTGAATAGCCGGAATTACCCCTCCGCCCGGCCGCCAAGCGACTGCAAGCGGCACAGCCGCGCATAGAGCCCGTCAGCCGCCAGCAATTCATCATGCGTCCCCTGCTCGACGATGGTGCCATCCTCCATGACGAGAATCCTGTCGGCATCACGGATTGTCGACAGCCGGTGCGCCACGACAAGCGTCGTCCGGCCCGATTGCAGGCGCGCCAGCGCGGCCTGGACCTGCTGTTCGGACCCGGCATCAAGCGCCGCTGTGGCCTCGTCAAGAAGCAGGATCGGCGCGTCCTTCAACATCGCGCGGGCAATCGAGATACGTTGCCGCTGACCGCCGGAGAGTCGGTTCCCCATGGCGCCGACCGGCGTCTCATAACCATTATCGAGCGTCATGATGAAATCATGCGCCGCCGCCGCCCGCGCCGCCGCCTCAATCTCGGCGCGCGTCGCACCGGCACGGCCAAATCCGATATTGGCGGCGATCGTATCATCGAACAGCACGGCGTCCTGGCTGACCAGCGCCACATTGCGGCGCAGGCTGTCCAGCGTCACCGCGGCGATGTCGGTGCCGTCGATGGTGATGGTGCCGGCGGTCCGGTCGAAGAATCGCGGCAGCAAATTGATCACCGAACTCTTGCCGGCACCGCTTGGCCCGACAAGGGCTAAGGTCTCGCCGCGGCGGGCGGTGAAACTCACCCCGGCGAGCGCTGGCGGGCCATCCTGCGCGCCGGTATCATAGGTAAAACCGACGCCGTCAAAGCTGACCTCACCCGCCGCCTCGCCAAGGTCGGTCGCGCCCGGCCGGTCGGCGACAAGCCGCGGCCGGTCCAGAAGCGCCAGCACGCGTTCGGCGGCGGCAAGCGCCTCCTGCGTCACGGCGTTCAGCGTGCCGATGCCACGAACCGGCTGCACCAGCAGGATCAGCGTGGTGATAAAGGCAATCACATCTCCGACCTGAAGCAGGCCATTCGCCACCCGCCAGCAGGCCAGCGCGACCACCCCGCCGACGGCAACGCCGCCAACCACCTCGAGGATCGGGTCAATCTTGGCGCGTCCCGTCAGCAGCCCGACAAGCCGCGCATAGAGCCCGTCAAAGGCCGTTTTCGTCCGTGTGGTCTCGGCAGCCTCCATCTGGTAGGCCTTGACCATCCGCGCGCCCTGCAGCGTTTCGGCAAGCAGCGAGGTCACATCCTCCATATGTTCCTGAAGATTGCCCGAGGCCCGCCGCTGGCGGGTGCCGATGCGAATGATCGGCTGCATCGCCAGCGGATAGACAAGCAGCACGATGATCGCCATCAGCCAGTCCAGCCACAGCATCGCGCCAATCAGCACGATCACCGTCAGCACATCGCGCACCAGATTGTTGGCAAGCCGCACCGCGGCCTCGCGAACAAGGTTCAAATCATTCATGATCCGCGACATGAAGGCGCCCGCCGGCTCACGCGACAGCACTGCCAGATCGGCCTCGATCAACGTCCGTGCCATGTCTTTCTGCAGGTCGGTGGTAACGCGCAGTGCCAGCGCGTTGACCTGCACCGTCTGCGCGAACAGCGCCAGCCCCTTGACCAGCGCCAGCAGGATGATCGCCGGCGGGGCGAGCCAGATCACTTCGGCGGCGCGGCCATCGGCCAGCGCGTTGAAGATATAGCGGGTCAGCAGCGGATATGCCGAGGCCGAGCCGGCGACCACCGCCATCAGCGCGAAAGCGACCAGCAGCCGTCCAAGATAGGGGCGCACCCATCCGCGCCACAGCCGACGCAGGATGGCGCGGCTGTCCGGTGAGGTGGAATTGGCGGAAGTCGTCAAGAAAACGATCCTGTTCTGCCGTGCCGCAGCAAGGCCAACATTAATTTCCCGCCGCCAGCTGGCGGTCCAGCTCGGTGGCAACGACATCAAAGGCCTGCGCCGCGCTGATGCGGGCAATGGCCCCGGGTTCACCGAACCTGCCGTCAGGCTCGGCTATCGGTATGATGGCATCACTATAATCCAAGGGAGTCGATTGCGCAAAAATCCCGGCCGCCGGCCGGCCACAGGCGGCGGCGATGTTCAGCAGGCTGGTGTCATTGCCGACATAAAGCCGTGCCGCATTGATCAGCGCAATCGCCTCATCCAGCGGCGCCGTATTCGGGATCAGGCCGGCAGGCGCCGCCGGATCGGCCAGCACGGCATCGATAATCGGCTGTTCCGACGGCGCGCCCATGACCAGAATGCGTGTGTTTGGCGAATGGTCCGCAAGGCGTGCGGCCAGCGCCGCAAATTGGGCCGGTGGCCATTTGCGTTCATCATCCATCGCGCCGACACCCATGACCATCATGTCGCGAAGCCCAGTTCCGGCGGCGCCGAACGCCGGAATGCCAAGATCATCGCACCAGCTGTCAGCGGCGTGCTGCGCCACATCGGTTGGCGGCATGCGCCAGATCGGGCTGGCAAGACCAAATCCGTTCATTGCCGCGAAGCGGGCAAGCTTGCGGGTCGGGTGTTCATAGCGTGCCTCACGCCCCAGACAGGCACCACAATTCAGCCACCGCCGACCACCACCGATGCCATAGCCCCAGCGATTCCGGATGCCGGCAAACCGCGCCGCCAGCGCGTAGGTGGCGCTGTGATGCATGATCAGGACATGGTCTGCCTTGCTGGCCCGGAAGGCGGCGGCGAGCCGCAGCAGGCCGAGCGGCCCGTCATGCGGGCCCGTCTTGCCGCGAAGCGAACGTTCGATGGCGACCCAGCCGGTGATCCCGTCGGTGCCACTGAAAAGGATGGGGGCCTTTGCTGTCGGCTTGCAGGCCAGAATCACATCGAAATACGCCGCCAGATGATCGATCCATGGCTTGTGCCATACCATATCGCCAATCCCGACAAGCGGCTGAACGATAAGAAGACGGGGGCGCTTGCCATGCGTATCCGCCAGAAGGTCGTGCTGCAACGCCATGATAATGAGGCCCTGGTGGGGTTGCGGAATGAGGCCGCCGGCGATGATCCACCCTGTCAACTGGACGGACACCGGCATGCCGGTTATAACCGCAAGGCTGGCTTGGGGAAACCGTAATCAGATCAGGTACCCGTTATCGTCGCCGAGCCATCGCGATACCGCACCTGAGTCTGGACCCATGACATGCATGTTATTCAACCCGCCGGCAGCATTTGTTTCCGGACCAGCCAGACCCGTTATGCTGAAGCGTTTGATACGAACCAAGATCGGCCTGTTCTGCCTCAGCTGGATCGCCGCCATCATTGTTGCCGGCCTGATGATCACCGTGCGCTGGCGAACCGACAACCCGGCCAGGTTGCGCGCCCTGCTGGCAGATCATGACGGCTTTATCCTTGTCTTCTGGCATGAGCATATTCTGTCGATGCCCTGGCTGTGGCCACGGCGGCATGCCATGACGGCCTTGCAGTCACCACATCCCGATGGCCGGATGCTGGCGCATACGGTCAATCATCTTGGCGTCAGGACGGTCTGGGGAAGCTCGAACCGCAACGCGCTGTCGGGGCTTCGCGGGCTGAAGCGTGTCCTTGACCGGGGCCGTATTGCCACCATCACCCCGGACGGGCCGCGCGGCCCGGCGCGCATGGCGGCGATGGGGCCGGTGGCGCTGGCGCATCTTTCCGGCAAGCCCATCGTGCCGGTGGCCTGGGCGACGGACAGGTGCTGGCGCGCCCCGGGGTGGGACGGGATGCGCATTCCAAAGCCGCTGTCACGCGGCGTTCTCGTCATTGGTGACCCGATCGATGCGCCGGAAAATGGTGATCGTGACACCATGGAGACACTCCGGCAGCACCTCGAAGCCGCGATGAATGACACCGCACGGACGGCCGACCGGCTCGCCGGCCTGCCGGACAGCCCGGCATGACCCTGCCGGCATCCTACAATCTGATGTGGCGGCTGGCGCGTCCGGCCCTGCCCTTCATTCTGAAACGGCGCGCCGCCACCGGCAAGGAGGACCGGTTACGGCTTGCCGAGCGCTATGGCCGGCTCGAGGGACGGGCCGACCTGCCGGTCTCGCCAATCTGGATTCATGCGGTCAGTGTCGGCGAGAGTGTCGGCGCGGTGGCTCTGGCGCGGGCACTCCATCTGCGGCGACCGGAAATACCGCTTCTGGTGACCACCAATACGGTCACCGCGGCCGCGCGCATCGCCGCGCAACCGCCCGAACTCGGCCTGACCCATCTCTATCAGCCGCTTGATCACCCCGATATGGTTGATGGTTTCCTGCGACATGCGCGGCCGCGGATGGCGCTGTTCCTCGAATCCGATTTCTGGCCCAACCTGATCACCCGCACCGCAAATACAGGCGTGCCGGTGGCCCTTGTCTCGGCGCAACTCTCGGACCGTGCCTTCACCCGCTGGCAGCGCCAGAACGCCCTCGCCAGCGCCGTCTTCAGCGCGCCTGACCTGGTGCTGGCTGTTGATGCGGAGCAGGCTGACAGGTTTGGCAAGCTTGGCAAAAACCCGCAAAATGTGCATATCGGTGGATCGTTGAAGCTACCAGCCGCGCGGGGCAAGATTGACAGCCGGCTGGTGACGATGCTGCGACAGGCCGCCGGCGGCAGACGGATCCTTCTCGCCGCCTCGACGCATGAAGGCGAGGACGGCACGGTCATTGAGGCCGCCGCAGCGCTTGGTGACGGCTGGTTCACCATCATCGCCCCGCGCCATCCGGACCGCGGCGGCGCGGTGGCATCACAATGCGCAGCGGCCGGATTCAGCGCGGCGCGGCGCGGCATGGGCGCACCGCCGACACCCGATGACAGATTATATATCGCCGATACGCTTGGCGAGA
The DNA here is from genome assembly GCA_009920665.1 of Alphaproteobacteria bacterium. Classification (GTDB taxonomy): domain Bacteria; phylum Pseudomonadota; class Alphaproteobacteria; order Puniceispirillales; family Puniceispirillaceae; genus UBA8309. The sequence goes on from RFZL01000002.1 coordinate 85,615, forward strand.
TGGACAGCCTGTTCAGCGTCGCCGATATTGTCTTTCTCGGCGGCTCGCTGGAGCCGCTTGGCGGCCACAACCCGGTCGAACCGGCGGCGCATGGGCGGCCCATCATGACCGGGCCGCATATCCACAAGAATCGGGCTGAATTTGCCGGCCTGTCCGCAGCCGGTGTGGTCCGCGAGATCACCGACGCGGACGGCCTCGCGGCGGCGGTCCGGCAGATCACAGATGATGACGGCCAGCTGGCGCAGATCGCGCAGGCGGCGCGCGATTATGCGGCGCAAACTGGAAAGCGACCCGAATTCGCGGCAGACTCCTGCCTTGAACTGATTGACAGGGCGGGCAGCACATGATGATAAAAACGCCGGCATTCTGGAGCCATCGCGGCACCACAGCCATCGCCCTGCTGCCACTGACACTGCTGTGGCGGGCGGGTGGCGCGTTGAAACAGGCGACAGCGCGCCCGTACAAATCGGCCATTCCGGTGGTCTGCGTCGGCAATCTGACGGCGGGGGGAACAGGAAAGACGCCGCTTGTCGGCTGGCTTGCCGATCGCATGAGTGAGCGCGGATGGCGACCGGCCATCCTCACCCGCGGCTATGGAGGCAGTGCCACCGGCCCGCTCTGGGTTGATCCGGCCGCCCATGATGCCGGCCTTTGCGGTGATGAACCGCTGATGCTGGCCGACGGGCGGGCGGTGATGGTGGCGCGCGACCGCGCCGCCGGTGCGCGCGCCATCGCCTCCAGCCGAACCCATGATGTCATCATCATGGATGACGGGATGCAGAACCCGACGTTGCAGCGCACGCTGACAATCGGGGTGTTTGACGGCGGTAGCGGGATCGGCAATGGCTGGCTGATCCCGGCAGGACCACTTCGCACCCCTTTTGCCAGCGGGCTGGACCAGCTTGACATCGCGGTGATCAATGGCGGTGACGAGACCGCCCTGCGGACCCGTATCGCCAGCAAACTGCCGGTCTTTGACGCCGCCTTGCGCCCCGAAGCCAGCATCATCGAGGCACTTGCCGACACGCCGTTGCTGGCCTTTGCCGGTATCGCCAGGCCGGCGCGCTTCTTTGCCGGCATCGAGGCGCTTGGCGGCCAGATCGCGAAAAAACTGTCCTTCGCCGACCATCACCCCTATTCGCAGCAGGACCTTGCGCAGATTCAGGAGGACGCGCAACGCCATGGTGCCGAGATGATCACCACGCAGAAGGACTGGATGCGGCTTCCTGCCGACTGGCGGGCCCGCATCGCCATGCTGCCAGTCAGTGTGGATATGGATGAGGAGACCGGATTTCTCGACGCCGTCGCGGCACGGCTGGCTGCCGCCGGCCATGGAAACCCCGCCGATGGCTAGTCTGCGCGACACCGAATGGGGGCGGGCGCTCGTCCGCAATGTCCGCCGGATCTTCATCTGGCCGCTTGAAGCCGCGCTTGTCGTGCTGATCTTCGGCGCCGCGCGGTTGCTCCCCCTGCCCGTCGCCAGCGCGGCAATGGGGGGATTGTTCGCGCTGATCGGCCCGCTGACCCCCTGGCATGGCCGCGCCGCGCGCAATATGAAGCTGGCCTTGCCCGACATGGCAGAGGCCAAACGGCGGCGTGTGCTGTCCGGCATGTGGTGGAACCTTGGACGTGTTATTGGCGAGTTTCCGCATATCCACCGGATGGTCGGGCTTGGCCGGATCGAATTCGAGGGGCTGGAAAATCTGCGCGGCCTTGATGGCGGGGCCATTCTTGTCGGCGCGCATATCGGCAATTGGGAACTTGGCCCCTACGCCGCGCTGAAGGAAGGCCACAAGGTGGCGGCCATCTACCGGCCGCTGAACAACCAGCTTCTTGCCTGGCTTCTGGCACGGCGTCAGGCCAATTATGGCGGCGACATATACCGCAAGGGGCGCGAGGCGGCGCTTGGCATGGTCAGCACGCTGCGCAAGGGACAGGTGATGTGCCTTCTTGTCGACCAGCAGCTTCGCGAGGGCATGGCGGTTCCGTTCTTCGGGCATCCGGCGCAGACCTCGATCAGCCATGTGAAACTGGCGATCAGGAAACAGGTGCCGCTGATCTATATGCGCACAATACGGCTGTCGGGATGCCGCTTCAGGGTCTCGATCTCGCCGCCACTCGCGCTTCCCGGCCAGGATGATGATGGGTCGGTACTGGCAATGGCGACCGAGATCAATCGCACCATAGAAGGCTGGATCAGGGAAACACCTGAACAATGGTTCTGGCCACACCGGCGCTGGGGAAAGAACATCCAGCCGCCCTCCTGACCTCGCGACAGGACAGGGCGGGGGATTCAGAACAGGCTGTCCTGTGGATCGTCGGACGGCTTTGAAGACGGCTTTGAGGACGGCTTGCGGGCACGTGCCGGTTTCGCCGGCCTTGCAGCCACTGCGGTCTCGGGATCAAGGCGCGCCGCCCTGTTGCCATCGGCAAAGCGCAGCTGGACCTCCGCACCGGCAGGTGCCTCGGCAGCGCGTTTCACCGGTGTCCCGTCGCCGCCGGTGACAAGGGCGAAGCCACGCTCGAGGACGCGCTGGAACGAGTTCGCCTCCAGCAACCTGCCGGTCTGGTCAAGTGCCGCGCCCTGCCTGTCAAGCGCCAGGCCCATCGCATGGTCGAGCCGCGCGCCAAGCGTGCCAAGCTCGGCAGACACCTCGGCAAAGCGCCGTTCGGGCGGGCGGAGCCGCGCGCCGAGGTCGGTCAGCCGCAGCGCCGCCGCCGACAGCCGCTGCTGCAATCCTCGCTCAAGCCCGGCAACGGCAAGGTCGACCGCCTGCGCGCGCCGCTCGACCATCTCTGCCGGGTTGAGAAGGCCGCGTTCGGCGGCACGAAGTGCCTGCGTTGCCCGCTCAAGGCGCTGCGCAATGCCGCTGCGCACCCGTGCCTCGATATCGGCGATGCGCAACAGCAGATCGGCCCGCACCGGCACCGCCATCTCAGCCGCGGCGGTCGGTGTTGGCGCGCGCTGGTCAGCAGCAAAATCAATCAGCGTGGTGTCGGTTTCATGACCAATGGCCGAGATCAGCGGGATCCGGCACTCCGCCACCGCGCGCACCACCTCTTCCTCATTGAAGGCCCATAGATCTTCCAGCGAGCCGCCGCCGCGCGCGACGATCACAAGATCCGGTCGCGGCAGATCACCATGCGCTGGCCCATTCGGCGGCATCGAATCGAAGCCGCGAATGGCGCGCGCCACCTGGCCGGCCGCATCCGGCCCCTGGACAAGCGTTCCCCAGACCAGCACCCGCACCCCGAACCGGTCAGTGAGACGGTGCAGGATATCGCGAATGACGGCGCCGGTCGGGCTTGTCACAACGCCGATCACCGCCGGCATGCGCGGGATCGGCCGTTTGCGTTCAGCGTCGAACAGCCCCTCGGCGGCAAGACGGCGGCGGCGCTCCTCAAGCTGCTTCAGCATCGCGCCTTCGCCGGCCATTTCCATCGTCTGCACGACAATCTGGTATTTCGAGCGCCCGCCATAGATTGTCAGCTTGCCGGTGACAATCACCTCCAGCCCTTCCTCGGGCTGCACGCCAAGCGACCCGGCGACCGTTTTCCAGCAGACACCGTCAAGCGTGTTCCTCTCATCCTTCAGGGTGAAATAGAGATGGCCGGAGGCCGCGCGTGTCGGGCGCGAGATTTCGGCCCTGATCCGCACGAAGTCGAACTGGCTTTCGACCGTCGCCTTCAGCCGCTGCGCAAGCTCGGTGACGGTCAGGAAGGGCGGCGCGTTGGAGCCGGTCTCTGTCGCCTGACCACCGGTCGCCTCGGAACTGTCTTCTTGCATGGGCCGGACCCCTTTCTCAACAGTCCAATCTTATGCCATATTGCGCCGTGGGCAAGCCATCCTGCCCGCCATCCACCGGAAGGATAATCCGATGAAAATACTTCTGATCGGCAGCGGCGGCCGCGAACACGCGCTGGCCTGGGCGATTGCCGGCTCGCCCCTGACCGAGGCGCTGGTCATCGCGCCGGGAAGCGCCGCCATGGCATCGCTTGGCCGCTGTGTCGATGTTGGTGCCGAGGACATCGACGGGCTGCTGGCGCTGGCCGATGACATGGGGCCGGACCTTGTCGTTGTCGGTCCTGAAGCACCGCTTGTCGCCGGTCTTGTCGACAGGCTGACCGCCGCCGGCCATGCCGCCTTCGGCCCCACCGCCGCCGCGGCGCAGCTTGAAGGCTCGAAGGCATTCGCCCGCGAGGCCTGTGCGCGTTTCGGCATTCCGCAGCCGGGATTCACTGTCTGCCGTGATCTGGACAGCGCCACCGCCGCCATCGCCGCCGCCGGCGGTTCCTGTGTCGTGAAGGCTGACGGGCTGGCTGCCGGCAAGGGCGTTGTCGTCGCCAATGATGCCGACGAGGCGCGGGCGGCGGCGGCCGAGATGCTGGATGGCCGGTTCGGTGAGTCGGGCAGAACACTGCTCATCGAGGAACGCATTGCCGGGCCCGAGGCCTCGCTCTTCGCGCTGATCGACGGGACGGATGCCCTGTTCATGGGTAGCGCGCAGGACCATAAGCGCGCCTTTGACGGTGACAGGGGGCCGAATACCGGCGGCATGGGGGCGGTATCGCCGGCGCCGCGCCTGACCGAGGATCTGCAGACGCAGGTGATGGATGACATCGTCACTCCGCTTGCCAGGGGCATGGCCGCCGAGGGCACGCCCTATCGCGGCATCCTTTATGTCGGGCTGATGCTGACCAACACCGGCCCGCAGGTGATCGAATTCAACTGCCGCCTTGGCGACCCCGAAGCGCAGGTCATTCTGCCAAGGCTTCGCTCCGACCTGGTGGCGGCGATGCTTGGCACCATCGAAGGCAGCCTTGGACATCTCTCGCTTCGCTGGGATGACAGCGCCGCCGTGACGGTTGTGATGGCAACAAAGGGCTATCCCGGCGCCTATGAAAAGGGCAGCGTCATCAGCGGGACCGAGGTCGCCGCCGGCGATGATGTAATCCTGTTCCATGCCGGCACGACCATTGATGCTGACGGCACGCTGCGCGCTGCCGGCGGACGCGTTCTGGCGGTGACCGGGCTTGGCGTGGACGTGACCGCGGCCCGCAGCGCCGCCTATGCGGCGGTCGATGCCATTGACTGGCCGAAAGGGTTCTGTCGCCGCGATATCGCTGCCACGTGATGTCGCCTTGTCCGGACGGCTAGCGTCGCGCCGCGAAGAAATCACGCAGCAATGCCGCCGCCCGTGTTTCGGACAGGCCACCATAGATTTCGGGTCGGTGATGGCAGGCCGCGCTGTCAAAGAACCTGACACCGGATTCAACCGCCCCGGCCTTGATATCGCGGGCGGCGAAATAGAGCCGCCTGATCCGCGCATGCGCTATCGCGCCGGCGCACATCGTGCAGGGCTCCAGCGTCACCCAGAGATCGCATCCGTCGAGCCGTTCCGCGCCGCGCACCACCATCGCGGTCTCCAGCGCCACCAGTTCGGCATGGCGCAAGGCGTTGGAATCCCGCTTCATGCGGTTCTGCGCCATGGCTATGACAGCGCCTTCCTGATCGGTCACGGCGGCGGCGACCGGCACCTCTCCAGCGGCGCCGGCGGCCTCGGCCTCGGCCAGAATCAGCGCCATGATATCGGGGCGTTCGCTCGGTTCGTTCATGCCAAATTTGTGGCACAGCCGCCGGCGATTTGCAAAGCGCGGGAATTGCGCGTAACACGGGCGTCATGAGTGACAAAGAGCCCTTCACCCTCGACGCCGCCGCCGCGCCGGAACGGATTGCCAAGCATATCGCGCGGGCCGGCATCTGCTCGCGCCGCGAGGCTGAACGCCGCATCGAGGACGGGCGGGTGACGGTGAATGGCGAGACGGTGACGAGTCCGGCGCTGAATGTCAGCGCGTCGGACAGCATCACCATTGACGGCAAGCCGCTGCCGGCACGCCAGCCGGCGCGTCTGTGGCGTTACCACAAGCCGCGCGGCCTGATCGTCAGCGCCCGCGATGACAAGGGTCGTCAGACCATTTTCGACACGCTCCCCGACACCATGCCGCGGGTACTGACCGTCGGCCGGCTGGACCTTGATTCCGAGGGTCTGCTGCTGCTGACCAATGATGGGGGGCTGGCGCGCCATCTGGAACTTCCCAGCACCGGATGGAGCCGCAAATACCGCGTGCGGGTACAGGGCCGGGTCGACCCGGACGCGCTGCCGGGGCTGGCCGACGGCATCACCATCGACGGCGTCCGCTATGGCAAGGTGGCGGCGCAGCTTGACCGGCAGATGGCCAGCAATGCCTGGCTGACCATCGCCATTCGCGAGGGCAAGAACCGCGAGGTGCGCCGGATCATGGAACATCTCGGCCATCAGGTCAGCCGCCTGATCCGGGTATCCTACGGCCCGTTCCAGCTTGGCGACCTGCCGTTGGGCGGGGTCGAGCCGGTGAAACCGCGCGTGCTTGCCGACCAGCTCGGTACCGCACCGGATACCTCGGCGACAGCCGGCGGTGACGCCGCGCACGCCGCCGGACGCCAACGCAAGACACCATCACGAGGACCACGAAATGCGGATCATCGCCGGCCGCCATCGCGGCACAAAGCTGGCCCGGCCCGCCGGCGCTGACACAAGGCCGACCGGTGACCGGGTGCGCGAATCGCTCTTCAACATTCTTGAGGGGGGTCGCTTTGGCAAGGCACTGGACAGTGCCATTGTCATCGATGCCTTTGCCGGCACCGGCGCGCTGGGGTTGGAAGCGCTCTCACGCGGCGCGGCACATAGCAGCTTCATCGAACGCGACCGTGACGCGCTGGGGGTGCTGCGCGCCAATATTGCCCGCTTGAGCCGCGCCGCCGACAGCCGGGTGATCGCCGGTGATGCGCTGAACCTTGCCAGCTGGCGGGATGCGCCTGCCTCGCTGATGTTCGCCGACGCACCCTATGGCAGCGGCAATGGCCTGGCGGCGGCGGGTCAGCTGACCCGGATCGGCGCACTGGCACCGGGCGCGCTGGTCATTCTGGAAACCGGGGCATCGGAGCAACCTGATGCAGAGGTGATGGCAAATTGTGGGCTGACACCGATTGACACGCGCCGCTATGGCCGGGCAATGCTGCACTTCCTTCGGGCCGCGGCGTGACCTTGCGCCTCAACGCCGGCCGAACAGCCTCTCGACATCGGCAAGGGACAGCCGCACCCAGGTTGGCCGGCCATGGTTGCACTGACCGGAATTCGGCGTCTCCTCCATCTCGCGAAGAAGCGCGTTCATCTCCGCGTCATTGAGCCGCCGGCCGGCCCGCACCGACCCGTGGCAGGCCACTGTCGCCAGAACATGCGCAATCTTGTCCTCCAGAACATGGCTGCCGCCAAGCTCGACCAGCTCCTCGGCGATGTCGCGGACCAGCTGCCCCGCATCGGGGGCGCCAAGCAGCGCCGGGATGCCACGAACCAGAATGCTGCCCTCGCCAAAACCCTCTATTTCCAGCCCCAGACCCGACATGAACCCGGCCTCGTCGAGAAGTGCCTGTCGCTGGTCGGGTGGCAGATCGACCACCTCGGGGATGAGCAGCGCCTGTACCGCCACCCCGTCGGCGGCAAGCGCCGCCTTCATCCGTTCCATGACAAGACGTTCATGCGCCGCATGCTGGTCGATGATGGTGATGCCGTCGCGCGTCTCGGCGACGATATAGGTCTTGTGGAGCTGCGCGCGCGCAGCGCCAAGCAGCGTGTCATCGAGCCCGGAGCCAGCACCGTCACCCGGCACCTCACCCGCGGTCGGAGGCGCGGCAGGCGGCATGTCGCCGGCAAGCGATGATTGCGCGAGCGCTGACAGCGGTGCCTGCCAGTTGGCCAGCGGCCCGGCATAGCTTGCCGCCGGCGGTGCGGCGAACCCGCCGCCGCCACGTCCCGATCCGGTGAACAGGCGCGCTGCCATGGCCGCGCCCTCGGCCGTGGTCTGAACACCATGATCACGCAGCTGTGCCGAGACCGCGCCGACAAGAAGCGAGCGCACGCCACCGGCGTCACGGAACCGCACCTCGGATTTCGCCGGATGGACATTGACGTCGAGCGAAGCCGCCGGCAATTCAAGGAACAGCGCCGCCATCGGATAGCGCCCGCGTGGCAGCGTGTCGCCATAGCCGGCGCGCACCGCACCAAGAAGCGAGCGGTCCTGGACCGGGCGGCCATTCACGAACAGGAAGATCGACGCCGCGGTCGGGCGGTTCATCGTTGGCAGGCCGACAAGCCCGCGAAGCATCGCCTCGTCCCGCCTGGCGTCGATTGCCAACGCCTCGGCCCCGAAGGTCCGCCCCATGATGTCGGCAAGACGGCGCTGCTGCCCGGCTTCGCCTTCCACTTGTGCTGGCAGATCAAGAAGCTGTCTTCCGTCACTGGCAAGTGCGAAGGCCACCCGTGGCCAGGCCATGGCGAGCCGCCGGACAACATCAAGACAGCGCCCCTGTTCGGTCCGCTCGGTTTTCAGGAATTTGAGGCGCGCCGGTACGGCCTTGAACAGGTGCCGCACCTCGACCAATGTGCCGCGATCAAGCGCGGTCGGCTGCGGCGGCACGACAGTGCCGGCATCGACCCTGATCTGCCAGCCATGAGGCTCATCGCCGGTAACCGAGCTGATGACAAGCTGTGACACCGCACCGATCGAGGGCAGCGCCTCGCCGCGGAAGCCCAGAAACCGGATATCGTCAAGGCGGCTGTCAGGAAGTTTTGAGGTGGCATGACGGCGAATGGCAAGTGTGAGGTCGGCCGGCGACATGCCATGACCGTCATCACTCACGATGATCTCGTCAATGCCGCCGCGCAGAAGGCTGATCTCGATGCGGCCGGCGCCGGCATCAAGTGCGTTTTCAACAAGTTCCTTGAGGGCGCTTGCCGGTCGTTCGACAACCTCCCCGGCGGCGATCCGGTCGACCAGCGTATCGGGGAGTTGCCGGATGCCGGACATGGCGGCTAGTTGCCGATCGTGACCGGCTCGTCATCAAGAAGATCGACGGCAGGCGTGCCGCCCTCGGTGGCAGACTGACCTTCGCGCAGAGTGCGGCGAAGACGCTGGTCCTCGGCGAATTTGTCCAGCACCGGCCCGATATCGGGAAGACCGCCAAACAGAATTTGCAGCGGGATCCGTCTCTCGAACCGGATGCCGTAGGTTTCCTCATCGACAATCTCGCGGATATTGGCAGGCACCGCGGAAAAATCGAAAATCCGTGCGTAGCTGCCTGCCACCTGCCCCTCGCTCACACCAAGCGTCGCCGTCGCAACCGACCGCGCATCAATCGGGCTGTCAGGTGACGAGGCGGCCGCCGGAGCCGCCGACGCGCTTTCAGTCAATTGTGTGGAGCTGGCGAAAAAGTTTGGCGGCAGTGACAATGGCGGTCGCACCACAACCTCGAACTCGTCTGGGGATGATTTTTCCTCGCCAATGGCCTTGCGGAAGCCGGAGCATCCGCTGGCAGCCAGTCCGAAACCGGCAAGCAGGAGACAGGTCATCGCCACACGGCCAACACGGCGGTGAGGCCGGCGGCTGGTTGCACTATGCGGGATCGGATCATTCCAATAGGTCATGTCGGCCCATTCTCTTTCTCGACAAACAGGCTGACGATCCAGAAGAACGCCCCGACGGTGATCGCGGCGTCGGCAATATTGAACGCCGGCCAATGCCATGTTTGAACATAAACGTCGATAAAATCAACCACCTTGCCAAAGCGGATGCGGTCCAGCGCGTTACCGACCGCGCCGCCGGCGATCAGGCCGGCACCAATCCGTTCAAGCCGCCGAAAAGCTGGTGCCTTCCAGACAATCCACGCCGCCACACCAAGAGCCAGCGCGGTCAGCAGCATCGGCATCATCCCGCCGGCATCGGCCAGCATGCCAAAGCTGATCCCAGGATTCCAGACCGGCGCAAAATTCAGGAAGGGCAGGATTTCAACCCGCCGCGGCGGATCAAAGATCCAGCCGAGCATGAATTGCTTGGTCATCAGGTCGGCGATCAGCACGGCAAGGCCGATCCCGAGGATCAGGCGCCGGGCGGTGACCGGCGGTCTGGCGTCAGCTTCCTGCATTCAGCACATCATCGCAGCGCTGGCAGATTTCACGGCTTTCCGTGACCTCCGGCATGATGCGCCAGCAGCGGGCACATTTGCCGCCTTCAGCAGTGGCAAAGGCCACCGCCACATCCTCGACCCCCTCCAGCCGGAAGGCGTCGGCCGGTGCCGGGGCGGCGCTGATCTCCGCCGCCGAGGTGATGAACAGGCTGGCCGCGTCCTCACCATCAAACAGGGTCGCAAGCCCGGCACTGACATGCACCGTCGGCGCTGCCTGCAGCGAGGCCCCGATGGCGCCGTCATTGCGCGCGGCCTCCAGCGCGCTGGTCACCACCTGCCGGACCTGCCTGATACCATCCCAGCGCGCGCCGAGACCGGCATTGCGCCAGGCCACCGGGATCGGCTCATAGCTGCGAAGATGAACCGAATTCCCGAAATCCTGAACGCGCGACTGCCAGGCTTCCTCGGCAGTGAAGCACAGAATCGGCGCCAGCCAGGCGGTGAGCCGTTCGAACACCTCGTTCATCACCGTCCGGCAGGCGCGCCGTTCAACCGAATCAAGCGCATCGCAATAGAGGCGATCCTTGCGGATCTCGAAATAGAAGGCCGACAGATCGCTGTTACACAGCGTATGGAGCTCGGTGAAGATGCCGTGGAAATCATAGCTGTCGGTCATCGCCCGAATGCGGTCATCAATCTGTGCCAGCCGGTGCAGGACCCAGCGTTCGAGCGCCGGCATCTGGTCATAACCGACTGCCTCGGCGGCGGTGAAGCCGTCAAGCGCCCCGAGAAGATAACGCAGCGTGTTGCGGAACCGGCGGTAGCTGTCGGTCGTCCGCTTGATGATTTCCGGCCCGATCCGCAGATCATTATAATAATCCGAGCTGACCACCCAGAGCCGCAGGATATCGGCACCGTTCTGGTCCATGACCTTTTGCGGCGTGACGACATTGCCAAGCGATTTCGACATCTTGCGGCCCTGCTCGTCGAGGACAAAGCCGTGCGTCAGCACACCTTTGTAGGGTGCCTTGCCACGCGTCGCGCAGGATTGCAGAAGCGAGGAATGGAACCATCCACGATGCTGGTCGGAGCCTTCAAGATACAGGTCGGCCGGGCTTGCCAGATCGTCTCGCTCCTCGAGAACAAAGGAATGGGTCGAGCCGGAATCGAACCAGACATCCAGAATGTCGATCACCTTCTCGTAATCATCAGGGTTGTAGTCGGGACCAAGGAAGCGCGACGCCTCGGAGGAGAACCAGCAATCGGCGCCCTCCTCGCGCATCGCTGTCACGACACGGTCAATCACCGCCTGGTCGCGAAGCGGTTCGCCGCTCGCCTTGTTGACGAAAACGGTGATCGGCACGCCCCAGGCACGCTGGCGCGACAGACACCAGTCGGGCCGCTGCTCGATCATCGAGGTCAGGCGCCGCTGGCCGGCCGGCGGGTAGAATGCCGTCCGGCCAAGTTCGGCGACCGCGGTGTCGCGAAGACCATGCGATTCCATCGAGACAAACCACTGCGAGGTGTTGCGATAGACAAGCGGCGCCTTCGAACGCCAGGAATGCGGATAGGAATGGACAAGCTTGCCGATGCCGATCAGTCCGCCATGCCCGGCCATGATCTCGGCGATTCTGGCATTGTCGCGCAGTACATGAAGCCCCGCGAAGAGCGGCAGATGATCCATCAGCCTGCCATCCTCGGCCACTGTGTCGGGAAGCGGGATGCCATGCTCCAGATGCGCAAGCTCGTAATCCTCGACACCATGGCCGGGAGCGATATGGACAAATCCGGTACCCTGCTCAGTGGTGACGTAATCGGCCAGCAGCATCGGCACGTCATGATCATATCCCTGATCATGCATCGGGTGGCGCGAGACCGTGCCCTCGATATCAGTGCCCTTCAGCGTTGCCAGCGTTTCGGTTCCGATGATGCCGGTGGCGGCCGTCACCTCGGCCACAAGTTCGCTCGCCAGACAGATTACATCGCCTTCGGTTGCCAGCGCGCCCTCTTCCAGCGCGGTGATGCGCAGCACCGAATAGTCGATATCGGCACCGCAGGCCATCGCCCGGTTGCCCGGCATTGTCCATGGTGTTGTCGTCCAGATGACGATATTCGCCCCGTCCAGCGCCGGATGGCCTGGCGTCTTCACCGGGAAGCGTGCATAGATGGTCACCGAGGTATGATCCTGATATTCGATCTCGGCCTCGGCAAGCGCCGTTTTCTCGACCGGCGACCACATCACCGGCTTGGCGCCGCGATACAGGCTGCCATCCATCAGCAGGCGGCCAAGCTCGGCGGCGATGGTCGCCTCGGCCTCATAGGCCATCGTGGTGTAGGGGGCCTTCCAGTCGCCAAGCACACCAAGGCGCTGGAACTCCTCGGACTGCACCTCCAGCCAGTGCGCGGCAAAGTCACGGCACTCCTGGCGGAATTCCTGCACCGGCACCTCGTCCTTGTCCTTGCCCTTCTTGCGGTATTGCTCCTCGATCTTCCATTCGATCGGCAGGCCATGGCAGTCCCAGCCGGGTACATAGTTGGCGTTCTTGCCAAGCATCGATTGCGACCGGTTGACGACATCCTTCAGGATCTTGTTCAGCGCATGACCGATATGAAGCTGGCCGTTGGCGTAGGGCGGCCCGTCATGAAGCACGAACAGCTCGGCACCGGCGCGCGCCTCGCGAAGCCGCGCATAGATGTCCATCTGCTGCCACTGGGCGAGGATTTCGGGTTCCTTCTTCGGCAACCCGCCACGCATCGGAAAGTCGGTCTGCGGCAGAAACACCGTCTCTTTGTAACTCATCGCAAGCTGTCTCGCTTTTCATCCTGGTGCCGGCAGGCTGCTTGCCCGGCGGACTGTTCATTCGGGCGGCCTGTCGTTCAGGCTGTCTCTTTGATCGGGGGCAGAAGCGCACGGGCTGTACGCGCATCCTTCGCAATCTGCGCCGTCAATTCGTCAATGCCGGTAAATTTGCGCTCCGGGCGAATGAAGGATTTCAACCCGATGGCGAGCCGCCGGCCATAGAGATCGCGCTGCTGGTCGAACAGATGCGCCTCGCACAGCACACCCCGATCCTCGACCGTCGGACGCACGCCGATATTGGCCACGCCATTACCAAGCAACCTGTATGGCTGACCTGCATCCGCCTCGAAGATCTGCACGGCATAGACACCGAAGGCCGGATGCAGAAGGTTGCCAAGCGGAATGTTGGCGGTCGGAAAGCCGATGGTCCGCCCGCGCTGGTCTCCCATCCGGACCGTGCCGGTGACCGCCCAGTCATGGCCCAGCATCTCGGCGGCGCGCTCCGGCTCGCCATCCTGCAGGAAGGCGCGCACACGGCTTGAGCTGATCACCGCGCTGTTCGGGTCGGCAAGCAGTGCCACTGCGGTGGCGTTGATGCCGATCGCGGCACCGATGGTGTTGATGGTGTCGATATCCCCGCCACGCCCACGACCAAAGGCGAAATCCGACCCGGCAAACAGCGCCTTCACGCCAAGCGCCGGCAGCACCGAGGTGACAAAATTCTCGGCGTCCGTGCATCGCAGATTGTCATCGAACCTGACATGGATGATCCGGTCGACCCCGAGGGCGGCGATCAGACGGTCCTTTTCCTGCCGGTCGGCAAGATGAAACGGGGCGTCATCATGACGGAAGAACTCGCGTGGATGCGGGTCGAAGGTCACCGCCGCCGAGGCAAGGCCGCGGGCGCGCGCCGCATCAATGGCGGCCGAAATCACCTGGGCATGCCCGCGGTGGACGCCGTCGAAATTGCCGATCGCAGCCACCAGGGCCGGTCCGTCCAGCGGCGCCTCACCGACAGACCAGTCGATCGTCTCGCATTTGTTTTTCTGGCTAGAATCCATGGCGCGGCACTATATCGTGCAACCTGTCCGAATATCAACGCCGGAAAGTGCTTTATTTCCATGGCTGCCCGGCCGAAGCACAAGCTGTCGGGGCGCAAGCGGCCGGGGCCGTGCCGCCGGTATCCCTCGAAACCTCCGGCCGGCGAATTGCCACATCGCCACCGGGAACGGTTGGCGGCGGCCGGCCCGATGTCTATAGTGTGTCCAGCGACGTGCCTGATGAGTCACCTGGCGCGGCCGCGTGGCACCGGGCGCGGGGCCTCCCATTCTACCAATGCAGGGTCGCGGCATGAACGACATATCTCTCAGCACCATCTCGGATGAACTCGGCCTGTCCAGCCTGTTGACCGACCAGACGCTGACCCTGGCGACCGAATACGGGCTGAATTTTCTGGCCGCTTTGTTCACCATCATCATCGGTGTCTGGGCGTCCCGGCGGGCCAGCAAGGTGGTGCGCGACTGGCTGACCCGCTCGAGCCGGATCGACCGGACGCTCGCTCCCATCCTCGCGGCACTTGTCCGCTATTCGATTCTGACACTGACAGTTGTCGTTACGCTTGGCAATTTCGGCGTCGAAACCACCTCGATCATCGCGGTTCTCGGTGCCGCCGGCCTTGCCATCGGCCTGGCGTTGCAGGGAACCCTGTCGAATGTCGCCGCCGGGCTGATGCTGCTGTTCCTGCGGCCATTCAAGATCGGTGACTGGGTCGAGGCGGCTGGAGTGTCCGGCTCGGTTCGTGAAATCGGCCTGTTCACAACCATCATCGACACCTTCGACAATGTCTATATCAGCGTGCCGAACTCGGCCATCTGGACATCAAACATCATCAACCATGCCAAATACGGAACGCGGCGGCTCGATCTTGATATCGGGGTCAGCTATGACAGCGATCTTGACGATGTCGAGGCGGCGATGATGGAGCTTGCCGCCGATCCCCGCGTGCTGGCCGACCCGGCACCGCGATTCCTGGTTGTCAGCTATGGTGACAGCGCGATCAATGTACGGCTTCGCGCCTATGCGGAATATGACGATTTCTTCAATCTCTTCTGGGACCTGAACCGCAACCTGAAAGGTGTTCTTGATGCGCGCGGCATCGACATTCCCTTCCCGCAGCGGGTTGTTCGCCATGTTGGCGGCGGTCCTGCGGCGGCCGGGGGTGACGAGGACCAATGACACATGAGCCGATCCTGAGGGTAACTCGCGAGAGCCTGGCGTCCGGCACCATCATGAAGATGGCCACCGAGCGCAATGACGGCGCCGTCGATATCGCCTCGGAAGACGAGCTTTACGCCTCACGGCGCCGGCTTGTCCCGGACAATGCCGATTGCTCGGACATCTGGATTTTCGGCTATGGCAGCCTGATCTTCAACCCGGTGGTCGATTATGTCGAACAGGCGCAGGCCCGCATATTCGGCAATCATCGGCGTTTTTGCCTGTGGACACGGCTTGGCCGCGGCTCGCCGGAATGCCCGGGACTGGTGCTGGCGCTTGACCGTGGCGGCAGCTGTGCCGGCGTCGGCTTCCGACTGAATCCGAGGACCGCGATCGAGGAGCTGGATTTGCTGTGGCGCCGCGAGATGATTACCATGGCCTATCGCGCCCGCTGGCTGACCCTGCATACCCCGCAGGGGCAGAAACGCGGCATCGGCTTTGTGGCAAGACCCGACCGGCCGAATTACGCGGCACGCATGCCGATCGAGGACGAGGCCGGCGTGATCGCCGCCGCCAGCGGGTTCATCGGGCCCTGCCGGGAGTATCTGTTCGATACGGTCGCGGCCTTGCGGGAGAACGGCATTTCCGATCCGCATCTGGAAAATCTGACACTCCATGTGAAGCAGAGGCTTGCCACTGACGGGGGTGTCGGCTAGTACCGTTCAAGGATCAGGCGAGTGTGGCGGAATTGGTAGACGCAGTGGATTCAAAATCCACCGCCCGCAAGGGCTTGGGGGTTCGAGTCCCCCCACTCGTACCATCACCCCTGTTGTCGTCTCGAGGCGTCCGATGACATCGCTCTGGCGATATTTCACAGACCAGTATGACCGCGTGATCCGCATCGCCGGCACCGCGCTGGCGGAACGCCTGATGTGGCTGTTCGCGGTGCTTGAATCGATCATCATTCCGATTCCGGTCGACCCGCTGCTGGTCGCGACGGTGCTGGCACGGCCGGCGGCATGGATCCGGCTGACGGCCGGCTGCACGATCGCCTCAGTCATCGGTGGCGGGCTTGGCTGGGTGCTTGGCGCGGTGCTGGGTGTTGGCATTGAACAGATCCTGGCGATGCTGCCGCATGTCATCGCGCCGCCCGGAAAATTCGCCGCCGTCCAGCAAGGTTTTGTCACCTTCGGCATCATTCTGGTCTTTATTGGCGCCTTTACCCCGCTTCCCTACAAGGTGATCGCTGTCAGTGCCGGCATTGCCGGGTTTGCGTTGATCCCGTTTCTTGCGACCTCGCTCATTGGGCGCGGGTTGCGGTTCGCCATCGTCGCCGGCATTGCCCGCCATCATGGTGACGCCCGCATCGTCATGACGTTGCTGAGTGCGCTTGTCTTCCTGATCGGGGGCGCCCTGTGGCTGATCCACTGACACCGCCGCCGCGCCCCTCGCTTCGCGCCGAGCTGTCGGTGATCCTGGCACCGCGGCACGGGCTGATGATCTGCGCCGCGATGTCAACCGCGCTTCTGATCGCCGCATTCCTGTTCGAATATCTTGGCGGCATGGCACCCTGCAGCCTGTGCATCTGGCAACGCTGGGCGCATGTCGGGGTGATCGGCGCGGCCCTTGTCGGATTGGTGCTGCTGCCGGACCGGGCCGGATTGCTTCTGGTCGCCGCCGCCGCGCTGGCAAGTTTCGGTGTTGCCGGTTATCACGCCGGCGTGGAATGGGCGTTGTGGGACGGGCCGGCAGGCTGCACGGCGAATCTCGCGGCAGGCGCCTCGACGGCGGACCTTGTCGACCAGTTGCTGGCAACGCCGGTTGTTCGCTGCGACGACGTGCCATGGTCCCTGTTCGGCCTCTCGATGGCAGGCTGGAATGCGCTGGTCAGCCTTGATATCACGGCTGTGGCGATAATGGCCTTCATCTTTGGCGGACGCATAGCGAGACAGACATGACCGAGCTTTCCAGACCTTCAGCCGGGCGGCGCGACATCGAACGCTTCCTGCGCGTCGACCATGCCGGCGAGCGGGCCGCACAGCAGATCTATCGCGGTCAGCTTGCCATTCTGCGCAACCACGCCACCGGCCCGCAGATCCAGCATATGATGGAACAGGAAGTCGAGCATCTCGAGGCCTTTGAAGAGCTGCTGAATGAGCGCCGCGTGCGGCCATCGCTTCTCGACCCGGTCTGGGGCGCGGCCGGCTTTGCGCTTGGCGCGGTGACGGCCGCCATGGGCCCGAAAGCCGCCATGGCCTGTACCATCGCCGTCGAGGAGGTCATTGGCGAACATTATGCCAAACAGGCCGACCATCTTGGGGATGAGGAGGCGGAGCTTCGCGGCACCATTTCAAAATTCCGTGACGATGAGCTGGAACATCGCGATATCGCGGTCGATCACCGTGGCCGCGAGGCGATGTTCTATGCTGCGCTGAAGGCGGTGATCCAGCAGGGATGCCGCACCGCGATCAGGATCGCCGAACGCGTCTGAACGGCAAGCTGCCTGTCAGGTCTGCTGCAGTTCAGTATCCCAGTACAGGTAATCCCGCCAGGATTCATGAAGATAATTCGGCGGGAAGCCGCGGCCATTTTCCTGCAATTGCCAGATATTGGGCGCCATCGGTCTGGCCAGTGGTGACATCCCGCATTGCTCGGGAAGCAGATTGGCCTTGCGAAGATTGCAGGGGCTGCAGGCGGCGACGACATTTGTCCAGGTCGTGCGCCCCCCGCGCGAGCGCGGCACGACATGATCAAAGGTCAGGTCTGCTGCCGCATGGCCAGTGCCGCAATACTGGCAGGTGAACCTGTCGCGAAGGAACACGTTGAAGCGGGTGAAGGCGGGATTGCGCATCTGCGGGACATATTCCTTCAGCGCGATCACCGAGGGCAGCTTCATCTCCATCGAGGGCGAGCTGATCGAAACATCATATTCGCTGACGATTGTCACCCGGTCGAGACATACCGCCTTCACCGCGTCCTGCCAGGACCAGAGTGACAGTGGAAAATAGTTGAGCGGGCGGAAATCTGCGTTCAGGACAAGGGCCGGTGCGTAACTGCCTGCGTTCATCATGCTCCCCGTGTGGTTTGACCAACACCCAATATCAGCAAAACATGCCAGCGCAGGAAACACAAGCCTAACACCATATATTGGGCACTGCGACACAGTGCCCGCAAAATATTGCGGGCATGTTACGGGCGGTGGGAAAGCGCGCCGGGAGGACCGTCAGCCCGGCAAATGCATGGCGAGGAAGTCAATCGCCCGGGTCAGCGCATCAGGGTCAATGCCATGGCCAAGACCCGGGCGCGTCACGCAGGTCGCCTCGATACCGTGTGTCGCCAGGATGGTCGAGGCCGCCTGCATCATCGTGAACGGCACCACCTGGTCATCCGTGCCGTGGATCAGCATAACCGATGGCCGGTCCTCAATTTCAGCTATGTCACCGACACCAAGAAGCGCACCGGAGAAACTGACGACGGCCTGCGGCCGCTGCGCCATGTGAAGCCCGCAATGCAGGCTCATCATGCCGCCCTGCGAAAACCCGGTCAGCGCCACCGCCGTCATGTCAAGCCCGAGTTCGGTTATGGCCGCTGCCACCGATCCCTCGATCACCGTGGCGGCAGCGGCCGGCCCATCGGTCGTGTCACCAAGGTCGAACCATTGCCGGCCCATCGGGTTCATCGAGCAGGGGTCCGGCGCGTTGGGGATGAAAAATGCTGCGCCCGGGAACCGCACTGACATCGGATAGGCAAGGTCGGCCAGGTCGTTCGCATCGGCGCCCCAGCCATGCATGATCACGATCAGGCTCGACGGCGCGCCGCCACGCGCCGGCTCATTGAAATGACCGCTCAACGCCCCAAAACTCTTCATCATCATTCTGTTCCCCGGCCCTGTTTCCTGCCCCTGGTCATCACGGTGGCAAGAGGCTACACCCGCGCGGCCCATCTGGTCTATATTCGCTGTCATCGGCGCCCATAGCGGCGCCACAACAATTCCGGGGACACGACAATCGTGACCGTTTCTTCCTCGATACCATCCCCGGTGACGCGGTTCGCGCCAAGTCCGACCGGCCTTTTGCATCTTGGCCATGCCTATTCAGCGCTTGTCGCCTCGCGGCTTGGTCATGGCTACATCCTGCGGATTGACGATATCGACCACACGCGCTGCCGCCCCGAATTCACCTCGGAAATCTGCCGTGATCTTGAATTTCTCGGCCTGCCCTGGCGCGGTGACCCGATATTCCAGAGCCACCGTCTGGACGCCTATGCCGACGCGCTTGCCAGCCTGCGGGCACGCGATCTCGTCTATCCATGCTTCCTGACCCGCACCGAACTTGCCGAGGTCCTGTCAGCGCCGCAGGAAGCGCCGGTGGCGACTGACAGCGCGATATCGGCCAGCGAGGCGCATCGCCGTTCCAAACAGGGGGTGGCACCGGCCTGGCGCCTGCGCACCGCCGCCGCGCTTGATCTTGTCGGCGACCTGACCTGGCGCGATCTTCGCGGCGGCGTCAACCGGCCGGTGGAGATGACCGTGCATGGCGATGTCGTTCTCGCGCGGCGCGATATCGGCACCTCCTACCACCTGTCGGTTGTGGTCGATGATTCGCTTGACGGTGTCACCCTTGTCACACGCGGCGCCGATCTCGAGGACAGTACCCATATCCATCGCCTGCTGCAGGCGCTGCTCAACCTGCCCTCGCCGGCCTATTTCCATCATGACCTTGTGCGGGACACGGCCGGCAGCCGCCTTGCCAAGCGGCATGACGCCCAAAGCATCCAACATTTGCGCGAGGCTGGACAGAGCGCCGAGGACATTATCACCTCCCTGCCACCGGCACCGGATTCATTACCCTTCGGGCTCGATTTTTGAAATTCAACTAAATGTTTTTTCATGTTTTTTTATGAATCATTACCTGCTGCGCTTTTTTTCTTGAAAAGCCGGTGAGCAGGGTTGACGGAGTCGGTCTTCGGGCGCATATACCCCCTGCACGACGCACCCGTCGTGCGTTTCCTCCCTAAACTCGGCCGTGAGATGTCTCACGGCCTTTTTTTTGCCGGCATGCCTGTATTTACCGGGTTCCGGGGTGCGACGTGTCGCTCCTTGCCAAGCCGGAAGACCGGGGCGTAGCATGAGGGTCGAACATGGGGAGACAAGACCATGCCGCTGACGGACGATGCGCCGGTACCAAGGCCGAACCAACTGATCGATCCTTATGGGCGCACTGTGGACTATCTGCGCGTTTCAGTAACGGACCGCTGCGACTTCCGCTGCGTCTATTGCATGGCCGAGGAAATGACCTTTCTGCCGAAGGCGGAACTGCTGACTCTCGAGGAGCTGGAGGTGCTGTGTCGGCGGTTCATGGCGGCCGGTATTCGCAAGATTCGTCTCACCGGCGGCGAGCCGCTCGTCAGGCGCAACATCATGCAGCTGATCCGCGCGCTTGGTGCCGAGGCCAAGGCAGGCGCGCTTGACGAGCTGACAATCACCACGAATGGCAGCCAGCTTGTCAAAATGGCTGACGATCTGTTCGATGCCGGCGTGCGGCGGGTCAATATCTCGCTCGACACGCTTGATCCGGACAAGTTCCGGCAGATCACCCGCTGGGGCGATCTGAACAAGGTGCTGGATGGCCTTCGGGCGGCACAATCGGCCGGCCTCGACGTCAAGATCAATGCTGTTGCGCTGAAGGGTGGCAATGATGCCGAGCTTGGCGACATGCTGGCCTGGTGCGGCGATGAAGGGTTCGACATGACCATCATCGAGGTCATGCCGATGGGTGACATTGGTACTGAGAACAGGCTCGACCAGTATCTGCCACTGTCACGCGTGCGTGCCGATTTGTCAAAGCGGTTCACACTGACCGATATTCCGTTCCGCACCGGCGGCCCGGCGCGCTATGTCAAAGTCGAGGAGACCGGCCGCAAGCTCGGGTTCATCACACCGCTGACGCATAATTTCTGTGAAAGCTGCAATCGGGTGCGCGTGACCTGCACCGGCCAGCTCTTCATGTGCCTTGGTCAGGATGACAATGCGGATTTGCGGCGCGCTCTTCGCGATGGCGGTGAGCCTGCGCTGGATGAAGCGATTGTCGAAGCCATTGGCCGCAAGCCGAAAGGCCATGATTTCATCATCGACAGGCGCCATAGCAACCCGGCCGTTAGCCGGCATATGAATGTGACAGGCGGCTGATAGCCATCTGTTTCACAGGCAAGTGCAATAGCGTCAGACAACCATTTGCGGGTCACGGCGCTGTACGACACCAAGCCACGCAAGCGCAAAGACAAGAATTGTTACCGGCACAAGCGCCGCCAGGCTGACAGCATCCCACCCCAACTGGCTATGAATTGCGCCAGCCGACAGCGACGCCATTGCCACAGTAGTCATCGTCGTCAGATCGGCAAAGCCCTGAACGCGGCCACGTTCCTCGGGTTCGGCCACTCCGGCGACAAGCGAGGTGCCACCGACATAAAGAAAATTCCAGCCAAGGCCGAGCGTCACCAGTGCCGTCCAGTAGGGCCAGAAAGTGATCGCACCCACCGCCAGGTATATTGTCATGGCGTAGAACAATACGCCCGCCCACAGCACGCGAAGCGCACCGATTCGGGCAATGATCGAACCGGTAAAGAATGATGGCAGGAACATCGCCACCACATGCCACTGGATGATGGTGGCATTCGCCGAGGTGCCAAGCTTGGCAACATTGACTACCTGAAGCGGTGTTGCCGTCATCAGATAACTCATCAGCGCGTAGCCAAGCGCGCAGCAGATGACCCCGACGACGAACACCGGCATCCGAAAGAAGGCACCGATCGGGCGTCCGCCAGAGGCGGTTTTCCGCGGGAGCTCGATCTTCAGGCCCGCCAGCGCGACAATCGAGGCAAGCTGGACGATGGCGACGGTGAAAAAGCAGCCGGCATAGAGAATATCAGGGACCAGATCGACCGTACGTCGCGCGATTTCAGGTCCAAGCAACCCGGCCGCCAACCCGCCGGCGAGAACATAGGCAATCGCCTTTGGCCGCCGGTTTGTCGGCACGCCATCCGCCGCGGCATAGCGGTAATAGCTGGCAATCCCCATCGCCATGCCAAGCCCCATGCTGCCACCGCAGAACATCATGAAATTCGCTGTCACGACAGCGATCCCGAGGCAGGTTGTCGACAGGCTGCTGATCAGGACCCCGACAATCAATACCGGACGCCGGCCAAACCGCGCCATCAGCAGCGAGGCTGGCAAGGTGACCATCATCGATGTCAGAAATTGCAGCGACAGTGGCAAGGTCGCCAGCCAGGCGACAGGGGCCAGCAGCACGCCGACAAGTGCCGTATTGATGATGTTCACATTCATCGAGGTCATCGACAGCGCCTGCGCGATGGCAAGTCTGATGACATTGCGGCGTTGAATTCTGTCGTTCATAGGCAGCGCGACCGGATCACGGCCCTCGCATTCGGCGAGGCAGGGGAAAACGGGCAATGGGTCAAGAGGTCACCACTCACCCTTCCCCGGATGGCAGCTTGCGACCAAACAGCTCAAGCCTGTGGTCGACAAGTTCATAGCCCATCTCGCGGGCGATCTGCTCTTTCAGCGCTTCCAGCTCGGCATGATAGAACTCGATCACCTCACCGGTTTCCACATCGACAAGGTGCTCGTGATGCTCGCCCGATTCCTCATAGCGTGCCCGGCCATCGCCAAACTCCAGCCGGTCGATCACGCCGGCTTCCTCAAGCAGCTTGACGGTCCGATAGACGGTCGCGATCGAAATCGTGCTGTCCTCATCGACAGCGCGGCGATAGAGCTCGTCGACATCAGGATGGTCCTCGGAATCGCCGATGACGCCAACAATCACCTGGCGTTGACTAGTCATGCGGATGCCACGGCTGAGGCATTTTTCCAGAAGACCAAGAGACATGGCGGTTCCGTCGTGACCGGCAGGCGAGGATTATGCCGGGTGATTGCGAGATCGGCATTTTGCCTGTTAACGGGCCAAACTGCAACCTTGTGACTGCATATGAAAGGGGCTGCCAGCGCGACTCACGAGTTTGATTGACCTTGCTTTGAATTGCCCTGCAGGATGCCATCATGGAAATCACGAAAGCTCAGCAATCGAATCATGCGCTTGGCGCGCTACAGCTGTGTGCCGGCATGCTGATCATTCCCTTTCTTGACGTGTTCGCCAAGCTGCTGGGGGTCACGCACGGGCCGTTCGAAATCACCTTCTGGCGATTTTTCATGCAGACCGTTCTGATGCTGCCCTTTGTCGTCATGCTGCGATTGTGGAGCGTGCCGGCCGGCACCCTTGTCCTGCAGGCGGTGCGCGGTCTGTTGCTGGCGTCGGCGACGGTGTTCTTCTTCGCCGCGCTCCAGCATCTGCCAATGGCCGAGGCGATCGCCATTTTCTTCGTGCAGCCGATGATCCTGACATTGCTGTCGGTGGTGCTGCTTGGAGAAAAGCTTCGCGCGCGACGGATCAGCGCCATCCTTGTCGGGCTTGCCGGCACCATCATCATCGTTCAGCCAAGCGTGCTGATCTTCGGCTGGGCGGCGGTGCTGCCACTTGGCTCGGCCCTGTCGATGGCGCTCTACATGGTTTTGACAAGGCGGCTATCCAACGATGTGAATCCCTATCAGATGCAGTTTCTCGGCAGTGTCGCCGCGATGGCGGCGCTTGGCGTCATCGTGCTGGCCGGCAGCCTGCTGTCGATCCCCGGCGCCGCGATGGCGGCGCTGACATGGCAGGAGACCGGCTGGGTGATCGGTATGGGCATCGCCGCGACACTTGGCCATGCCTTCATCGTGCTGGCGGCCGGCAAGGCACCGGCAAATCTGCTGGCACCATTCCAGTATGTCGAGATTATCGGGGCGACGATCCTTGGCTATCTTGTCTTCGGTGACATTCCCGCCAACAGCACCGTTCTCGGCGTCGGCATCATCATCGCCAGCGGACTGTATCTGTTTCACCGCGAACGTGTTGCCACACGACGGCAGGCAGCCAGCTGACAGGCTTCAACTTCCGGATCGCCGGCGGTGGTGATGCATTGCCGATACGGGGATCGATGCGGCATAGGCAGCGGCAAGGGCCATATAGGTAATCCAGGGCTGCATGAAGATGCCGGCAATCAGGATCGACCCTCCGGCCATCACCGGCAATACGGTTCCCACCGGCAGCTTCACCCGCTTGCCGGCAAAGGTCGGCAAAGCGGAAACCGCCAACCCGCCAATCAGCACAAGCCAGCCGCTGACATAGGCCGCCTCGCGCGCCCAGCCAATGCCAAATTCCAGATCGACGGCGATTGGCACAAGGACCAGAAACGCCGCCGCCGGCGCTGGCACGCCAGTAAAATAATCCTTTGAATGTTCCGGCGGGTCGCGCAGTTCCGAATCAAAACGCGCCAGCCGCAAGGCAATGGACACCGCATAGAACATCGTCGCCCACCAAGCGAGGTTGCCGGAATCCTGCAAGGCCCAGAGATACAGACACAATGCCGGCACAACGCCGAACACCACCAGATCACTGAGGCTGTCCAGCGCTGCCCCGAAAGCCGAACTTGTCTTGAAGCGACGCGCCGTCCGGCCGTCAAGCGCGTCGAAGACAGACGCAAGGGCGATCAACCCGATCACCGCCGCCCACCGTCCATCGAGCGCAAAACGCAGCGCCGTGAGGCCGGAAATCAACCCGGCAACGGTCAGGACATTCGGCAGCAGCCAGAAAATCGATACCGTTCTGAAACGTCGCCGGGGGTGCGGTGCTGGCGTCATCACGCACGCCTCGATTCGCCCGGTTCCTGCAACCCGCCGGACATATCGGCAATCACTGTCTCGCCCGCCACGGTGCGCTGCCCTTCCATCACCAGAACCGGCGTGTCGGCCGGGATCCAGACATCCACGCGGCTGCCAAAACGGATGATGCCGAATTGCTGGCCGATGGCCAGCTGGTCGCCAATTCCCGTCTCCAGCAGGATCCGCCGCGCCACGAGACCGGCAATCTGGACAATACCGACAGCCTGGCCTGATGAGGTCTCCATGACGATATTCTGTCGTTCATTGGCCTCGGCGGCCTTGTCGAGACTCGCATTCAGAAACTTGCCGGCATGATAGCTGGTCGCCGTTACGCGGCCGGCAACCGGCGCCCGGTTCACATGCACGTCGAACACATTCATGAAGATGGCGACCCGGCGCCATTCACCGGCCGGCAGGCCAAGATCATCCGGCGCCGGCGCGATGCCGGTCGACAACACACGCCCGTCGGCAGGCGCGACGATCAGATTGTCGGTGACCGGGGTCGTGCGCACCGGGTTGCGGAAGAAATAGACACACCACAGGCTGAGCAGCGTTCCCGGCAACGCGAAGGGTGACCAGAACGCCGTGATCAGGATGCTTGCCACAACAAAGATGAAAATGAAGGGCCAGCCAGCCGGATGGATCGGCACCAGCACCTCGGTGGTAATCGCCTTGTAGATGTTCATCGCTGGCTTTCCGTGTCAAACAATGATCAGGAACGCAACAAACTAGGCGCTGCGCCAAAAAAAATCACCCTGAAATAAGATCCGGGAAATACGATCTGGAAGATCCGATGGTGGAATTCGTCCGGCGACCATTGCCACCTACGGGGAAAATCACTCGGTATCCTCGGCGGCGACGAGGCCACGCTGCCTGAGTTCGGTGAGTTTTTTCATCATCACCTCACGTTCAAGCGCCCGCGGCGCATCGAGGCCCGGTACCATAACCTCGATCACCGGACGTGGATAGACGGGCCTGTCAGGCATCGCCGCCAGAGGGGTTCTGTCTTCAGACAACCGAATGCCGTTATCTGCCGGCTCAGGGGGTGTCTTCGCCTCGACGGCTCCAGCGGGCAGACCCGCTGTCGAACCGGCGTCTCCATCAGCAGGCTGCGCATTGCCGGGCATTGACTGTTCGGTTTCGCCTGTTCCTTCCTGTCCGGTTTCGCCTGTGATAGCGCCACTGATCACGCGGTCAATCGAGGCGCCATTGCTACGAATAGCTGAGGCCAACTGATCGTCATTGTCCGCTTGCAGGTTGCGCAACATCGACGCATTGATCCATCCGCATGGCCCAGATAGCAATGGCAGTTCAACTGGTCTGCCGAGCGCGTAACGATTCAGCCACTGATTGTAA